>CAVFMZ010000001.1:0-16014 GCA_963623675.1 Firmicutes bacterium CAG:176
AGGCAACCATTTATTAGGGCATGACCCTGCACCGGACCTGTACTGCAGCGCTTGGGTTGTGTGAGAGAAAGAACGAACTGTAGGAGGGGCTGTTCTTTCTCTTTTTTTGGATACTCAATGACTATACGGAAAAGCGAGGGAATGGTCAAGACTATGCAGATAAAAACGTGCCGCAAGAAACGGCACGTTAGGATAGACAGTATGAAGGAGATGCCGAATTTAATCTGCGGTAAGGGTGCCGTAGGTGGGAACTATAATTCGACGCGTGACATTTACAGATAAATACTAAAACATAAATAGAAGAAATTTATTGATGGGAATCAACATGGGGAGGCAGATAGTAAAATATCTGAGAGATAATGAAAACACAGAAACTTACACCGGGAATAAAATATAATACATCAGAAAAAAACTATATAAAATCTACTATGTATGAATTTGATCGTAATGAAGAAATTTTGGTAGAAGAAAAACAGAATAATGGGACATGTGATCAAATATTGCTTTGCTATAATATTGGAGAAGGAGAAAAAGCGTACTTTAGTGAAGAGTATCTGCCCTATGGAATGAAGAAAGAAGGGGAGAAGAAACCGGATATTACGGCAATTGTGGAGAATTCCCAGGAAAAAGCAATAAAATGGTTTATTTATGATATAAAGGATACTGTAATTAATGCAGATACAGCTTTAAAATTATGCAGTCAATGGCATGGTGGTATTGAACATATTTCAAATGGATATTTGGATCAATTACCAGACTATCATGTAAATTCTTCGCTTGGAGTAATAACAAGGCATTGGGATAAAGAACTGCTTGGAAAAGAAATAGAAAAATATAGAAAGAGGATTGAATTATCGCAAACAGATAATTTACTATTGACAGCAAGAAAGGGAAAAATTAATGTACGGGAGTATGAAGGAAAAATAGAGGCGATGCAGAATATAATAAATGAACAATTCGTAGATTGTGATGAGCTTACGAAAAATAAAAAAGTATACAATATTAATTATATTAAGTTGGATACGGAAGACAAGATTACATATAGTGCATACATGGATATTTCTCTATAGGTATTATTGTTTTGGAAAGACGGTAAAGGAGATGGGAAAAGATGTTTAAAAATCTTATATTGAATGCTAAGTATAATGAATACGTTACAAAGTATGAGTTGGATGGAACAGATAACGCGGAAAATGAAGAAAAATATATTTGTTATACATATCTTTCGCAGATTCAGCCGGAAAGATTAGAAAGGGATACAGATTTACTTGAAAAAATATGTGAGAATAAGTTTAAAGATAAAGGGATAATGGGCATTGCAATTGCACTTAATACACAATTGCTCACATCAAAAACGGATATAGATGATATTTTGCAAATAGATGGGAGAGGAAAATTTGATATATATGTAATTGCTCACGAGAACAGCATGACTCCTGAAAAGATTATAGATAATGTTTTAAAAAACGCAGGAGAAAACTTTGAGTTTGCAGAAATAATTCGACATATGAATTCACAGAAAATAATCACGAAATGGGAAGAAATACCGAACATAAATATCATATTTATAGGAGAGAAAGGGCAAGAAGTAGAAAGCGTTAAGAAAGATGATTATGTTGAATATGTATATCGATTGGATGAAGAAAAATTATTGAGAATCATAAAAGCCAATGAAAATAGTTGTGAACTAGTATTGAAGTATACAGATGGATTCCCTTTCCAGAAAGAAGCCGATGAAGGACAAACGTATGTTGTGTTATGTGAGGCAGAAAAACTTATTGACATAATAAAAAATGAAGATGGACTGATTAGAACAAATATTTTTGATGCAAATGTAAGAGCATATCAAGGTGACACGGATGTAAATAAAGAAATTATATCGACACTAAAAGAATGCCCGAGAAATTTTGTTTTGTATAATAATGGAATTACGATTGTATGTAATAAATTAGTTCCAGATGGTAAGACATTGAAAATAAGGAACCTTCAAATTGTTAATGGATGTCAAACTTGTAATTCGATATATAAGGCTTATAAAGAAAAAACAGATTTATCTAAAGCAAAAGTAATTGTTAAGATTATTGAGTCAAAAGGAGAATCAGTTACACAGGGGATTGTGCGGGGAACAAATAGACAAAATATTGTATATAAAGAAGCATTTGAGACAATCAGACAGTTTCATAAAGATTTGGAGGATTTTATCAAATGTATGGAAACAGAAGGGTTCTGTAAGACATTTTATGAAAGAAGATCAAAGCAATACAATTCTGATTCAAATATAAACCCATATCAAAAAGTGAGTTTCAGAATGCTGATACAGAGTATGGTTGCAATGTACATGAATAAGGTGGAAATTGCACATCGTCATGAATCTAAATTATTAACAGATTATAAAGATGTTCTTTTTGTGGAAGGACAGTCGTTTTATCCCTATTATGTTGCTGCTTTGTTATCATCAAATCTGGATATTATGATGAAAAAGGAGAAAGAATTGGGAGATTTAAAAAATTATAAAATGCATATATTATTCCTGATTCAGGAATTAAACATGGGAGCTTCGCCCAGTATAAATGATAAAGCAGCAATAGAAGAATATTGTAAGACTTTTTTAGACGTTTTATCGACAGGTAAATTTGAAAAATTGGTCTTGACTGCTGCGGACAAATTTAGAAATCTTATGAAAAAATGGATTGATAAGAAGGGGGAAAATTATAGATTTTCGGTAAAAGATAATCCGGAATTTACAGAATTCATGTTAAATGAACTTCGTGGAAATACACAAATAAGTCAATCAGACAGTATGTATCATGGAACTGTAATGACTGTTACCACAGATAAATATGGAAATTTGTTTGGCTTTATAAAATGTAAACCTAATAATATATATTTTAATGAACTTGACAATCCTGATATGAATATTTCATATGAGGGAAAAGAAGTAAGCTATAAAATAACAGGAACGGGAAATCAAATGAGGGCTATAAATGTTAGACTGGTGTAATGATGGTGAACGGGAATGCTATAAGAAACCCTGTAATAAAAAGTGAACTGAAAAGAGTGGAATAAGTCGTGAGAACAAAAATAGAAATTAGTAAATTAGCAAAAATTGAAAGCGCAAGTATATACTTGGATGATTTTTTGCTGTTTGTAGGTGATAATAACAGTGGAAAAACATTATTAATGGAATTGTTATATGGCATTATTGATTTAGTCAGCAAGTGGAAAAATAATTGCAATAAAGCAAGAATTACGGAACAAGATAATGTAAAATATATTCAGTTTGCGAATGACTGGTTTAGAAATGTAGAGGATGAACTCAATAGATATTTACATATTAATAAAGAACAGTTTGTTTTAAATAGTTTTTTCAATTCAATTCCGTTAGAAAGCGTTCAAATTAAATTTGAGGATACAGAGGAGTTGTTTTATATTGGGGCAATTTCAGAACAGGTAAGTCTGGAAAAACAGTATCCTAACGGAGAGCGGGAAACGATCTTTGAAGAAGATTATGTTTCTGAAGATATTGAAGATGAGTTGGCACACAAAGTCCTGCTTGATATGATAGGTATACATGGAAATGAAAAACAATTGTTTGTACCTGCAGCACGGGCAGGATTACAGATGCTGTATAGATATTTTTTTGTGATATCTGGAAGCGCAAATCCAGGGATGCCGTTGGCAGTGTTTGAGTATCTTAAATTTATGCAGACATATGCACCCAGAAATAATTTTACGGAAAATGAAAAGGATTTACTTGATTTTCTGGAACAGAAGGTGATAAAGGGAAAAGTAGAATTTGAAAATAATGAATTTATTTTTTGTGAAGGGGAGAATAAGATTCCTTTAAACTACGCATCGTCTATGATACATGAAGTAGCGGTTCTTACGAGTATATTGAAATCCAATAATCAATTGAAATATATTTACTATGATGAAGTTGAAAATAGTGTGCATCCGCTTATGCAAGGAAAAGTTGCATCCGCATTAATACGATTATGTAATTTGGGAAAAAAGATTATTATATCAACTCATAGTGATACGATGGCAGGTAAAATTAATAATTTAATTTTGTTATCAAAAATGAAAAACATGGGAGAAAAAAGAAAAAAAATAAATAAAATTGGATTAACAGTTAGTGATATGTTGGCAGAGAATAAAACTGTAATGGTTTATGAATTTAGGAAAGATAATGATGACAAAGTAAGAGTAGAGCCATTAGAGTTTATGGAATATCCTCAAGTTGGATATTGTTTTGAAAGATTTAATGAAAATATAGATCAGCTTTATAATGAATCGAATTATATAATGGAAGATGACGAAAATTAATAAATTTTATTGATCGAGAGGAAAGGATCTGAAGTATGAAAGTATTTGTAACAGGTGTCGCAGGCCAGCTTGGTCATGACGTCATGAATGAGTTAGCAAAAAGAGGATACGAGGGAGTTGGAAGTGATATTGCTCCGGCATACAGTGGAGTACAGGATGGCTCTGCGGTAACGACGATGCCCTATGTATCTATGGATATTACAGATGCGGCAGCAGTGGAGAAGACATTACTGGAGATTCACCCGGATGTGATTGTTCACTGTGCAGCATGGACAGCAGTAGATGCAGCGGAAGATGAGGACAAGCAGGCAAAGGTAAAAGCCATTAATGTAGATGGAACCCAGAATATTGCCAATGCAGCAAAGAAAATCGATGCGAAGATGGTTTATATCAGTACGGACTATGTATTTGATGGTCAGGGAACCACTCCATGGGAGCCGGATTGTAAGGCGTATGCACCGGTCAATGTCTACGGACAGTCTAAGCTTGGCGGAGAACTGGCAGTATCCGGAACATTGGAGAAATATTTTATTGTTCGTATTGCCTGGGTATTTGGTCTGAACGGAAAGAATTTTATTAAGACCATGCTGAATGTAGGAAAGACTCATCCGGAAGTAAGAGTAGTCAATGATCAGATTGGAACACCGACCTATACGCTGGATCTGGCAAGACTGTTAGTAGATGTGATTGAAACAGACAAATACGGTTATTATCATGCAACCAATGAGGGCGGATATATTTCCTGGTATGATTTCACAGTAGAGATTTACAAACAGGCAGGCATGGATACGAAGGTAACTCCGGTAACGACAGCAGAATATGGTCTTTCCAAAGCAGCAAGACCTTATAACTCAAGACTGGATAAGAGCAAACTGTCAGCCAATGGATTCCAGCCGCTTCCTACATGGCAGGATGCAGTAGGACGTTATCTGGAAGCATTAAAAGAACAGGGGGAATTTTAAGATGAAGGGTATTGTATTAGCAGGTGGTGCAGGAACCAGATTATATCCGCTCACCATGGTGACAAGTAAGCAGCTGCTCCCGGTGTATGACAAGCCGATGATCTATTATCCGCTGTCCACACTGATGCTGGCAGGAATTAAGGATATTTTGATTATTTCTACACCAGTGGATACTCCGAGATTTGAACAGCTTCTGGGTGATGGCAGTCAGTTCGGACTGAATCTGTCTTATAAGGTACAGCCTTCACCGGATGGACTGGCTCAGGCATTTCTTCTGGGAGAAGAGTTTATCGGAGATGATGCCTGTGCGATGGTGCTTGGAGATAATATTTTCTATGGAAATGGATTTGGAAAGACTCTCCGCGCAGCAGCAAAAGATGCAGAAGAGGGCAAAGCAACGGTGTTTGGCTATTATGTCAATGATCCGGAGCGCTTTGGGATCGTGGAGTTTGATGAGAATGGAAAAGCTATTTCTATCGAAGAAAAACCGGCACAGCCAAAGAGTAATTATGCAGTAACCGGATTGTATTTCTATCCGGCAGGCGTCAGCGCCATGGCCAAAGAGGTAAAACCGTCTGCCAGAGGAGAGCTGGAGATCACTACATTGAATGATATGTATCTGCAGGAAGACCGTCTGAATGTGCAGTTACTGGGTCGCGGATTTGCATGGCTGGATACCGGAACCATGGACAGTCTGGTAGAGGCAGCTGATTTTGTACAGATGATCGAGAAGAGACAGGGTATTACCATTTCCGCACCGGAAGAGATTGCATATATCAATCAGTGGATTGACAAAGAGAAACTTCTGGAGTCTGCGTCCAGATATGGAAAGAGTCCGTATGGAGCACATCTGAAAGCAGTGGCAGAGGGAAAGGTGAAATACTAAGGAAAATGCAGTCCGACAGAAAATGTCGGGCTGTTTTATTTTTGGGTGTTAAAAGCTGAGATTATGTGGTAAAGTAAATAATAAGAAAATAGTTGGAAATTTTAAAGAATGGGGTAAAAATGAATTCAGAAAAGAAAGAAGTTTATTTGGATCATATAGGACTTGTTGAAGATTCCAAAATAGTATTAGACGGATTGACAGTTGTGACAGGACATAACAATTCTGGAAAGACGACTGTGGGGAAGGCGATATATTCAGTGCTGGCTGCAGTGGATAATTTGGAATTGGATGCATTTAAAGATAAAATTTCTTATGTAGAATCAGAATGTAGAAGACTGCGTGATATTTTAGGAATACGAAACAGAATTTATTTTATCAGAAGAGAAGAAATAGACCAGAAGTCAAATTATGAATGTCTCAGATTTCTTTTGGAGGCAGGATTGCCAAATCAAATCGAAAATATTTCCGATCTAATACAATATCTGCATAGAATTATGGAAGAAACTGTGGCAATTTCAGATGATGAACTGGATCAACTTGTATACGGGAAAAGTATGAAAGATAATGAATCAAGAAGTGCCCAGAGAACAAAGAAATTGATTTTGGAAACAATGCAGACATTAGAGCAAAATTTGGGACAGGATGGGGAATTAACACAGTATGCCAGCAGAAAGATTATAAAAACATTGTTAATGGAATTTAATGATCAGATTTTGCCGGTAAGGTATCCTGAAAAAATAGGAAAACTATCAATGAGGAGTAAAGACTATACGTATTTCTCGATACCGATTGAACATAATGATATTTTAACAGAGGAACCAGTATATTTTAATCGTAGTTATTACAATTCTGTTTTTATTGATGATGTGTTTGTTTTGGATCGTATAAAAGAAAAGAAAAAACTCATTCCATTTTATTTTATCGATGAAATGAAGGATGGCAATTGGATGGATGGAGGCAGAATAGTCAATCATAACATTTCGTTGGAAAATAAACTGGAGAAAGAGTCCGGTAGTGTATTTGAGGAAATACTAAATAAAGAAAATACAAAGATGTTACTGGAAAAAATTGAAAAAGTTTTTCCGGAGAGAATTACACCGTTTGAAGGACGCTATGTTTGTGGACAAAGTAAGCTGGATGTAAGAAATTTAGCAACAGGATCGAAATTATTTGCAATTATAAAAAGATTACTGGAAAATCAGGAAATTTCAGAAGGTACATTGCTTATTCTGGATGAACCGGAGTCCCATTTACATCCGGCCTGGCAAAACCAGTTTGCCGAGATTATAGTATTGATGATAAAATGCCTTAATATGGATGTTTTATTAACTACACATAGTCCTAACTTCCTGATGGCCTTGGAAGTATATTCAAAAAAATATGATATGTGGGAACATACAAATATGTATTGTACAGAAGTGAATACAGACACCGGATTGATTCATTATGAAGATGTGAGGGAGAATATAAAGAAAGCGTATGTGAAATTGGCTGACCCATTATTTGAATTACAGGCAATGAATTTGAAAAATGGAGAATAAGCATGGTAGGTACAAAAGAAGTTCGTGAAATGATGGACGAAAAGTATGATTTTAAGAAATCGTTTTGTGAAATGGCAGAGAATGAAAAAATAAAAAGCGAGATACAGGCATATGACTACGATACTGTAAAAAGACATATTGTAGGTGAAAAATGTACATCGGCTGATGTCTTGTTTTTAGGAAAAAATATCTATTTCATCGAATTTAAAACAGGATTTTCCAACCCTGAAGAAGGAGTTAATGTTAAGACACATAAAGAAAATCTTCGATATAAGATTCGTTTGAAAGCATATGAATCATTGGCCTTATTTGAAAAAATAATTCTCCCGGACGTTGGTGATGGGAGGCTATACTCTAATGTGAAAAAGCATTATGTTGCAGTCATTGATTCACAAGAAAGACCTATGGAAGCATATGCTGATATCCTTAAGGAAAAGAGTGGAAGAGAAAGCAGCAGAGAAGAGGACAAGAAAAAGATATTCGATGATTCTCTGCTGAATTATCGTAAATCCACAAAAAATGGAACTAAAATATTTTATGATGAAACAGCAGTCATTTATGATTATGAATTTGATGCATATGCTGAAAAATTAAAATAAGATTGATATACTGGAGCAAAAAGAAGTGCTGGAACGATGAGCAGTCCGATAGAAAATGTCTGGCTGTTTTATTTTTTGGTGTTAAAAGCGGGGGTTCTATGGTAAAGTAATACCATAATGAAAAAGGAGCAGGGATTATGAGTGGAGGAATCAAACTGCCGGTTGGAATTGAGAATTTTGAAGAAATTCGTTCACAAGGGTATTACTATGTGGATAAGACAAAACTGATTGAGCAATTATTTGACAGCCATGGGAAAGTGAATCTGTTCACACGTCCCCGTCGTTTTGGAAAGACACTCAATATGAGTATGCTGAAATCGTTCTTCGAGATTGGTGCGGATCCTGCATTGTTTGAAGGCTTATATATATCCGGGAACAGACAGCTGTGTGAGGAGCATATGGGGAAGTATCCTGTTATATTTCTGTCTTTGAAGGGAATAGAAGGCCTTACATTTCTGGAGGCAAAGAAACGATTTGTTGACTTGGTAAGAAGAGAAGCGGAACGGTTCTATTTTTTAAAAGACAGTATAGCATTACTGGATATTGACAGAAAAAAATATGCTGGATTGCTCGAAATGACGGAAGGCGAAGAGGACTCTGAAATATTTACGTCTTCATTAAAGACGTTATCGGAGTTGCTTTATAAACATTTTCGTAAAAAGCCGGTAGTTCTGATAGATGAATATGATGTTCCGCTGGACAAGGCTTTTCAGCATGGATACTACAGAGAAATGGTGGCTTTAACGCGCGGATTATTTGGTGATGTATTAAAGACGAATGATGCGCTGGAATTTGCCGTGCTGACGGGCTGCCTTCGCGTCTCAAAGGAAAGTATTTTTACCGGCCTGAATAATTTTAAAATTTTGTCAATTACAGATACTCGATTTGATGAGCAGTTTGGTTTTACGGATGAAGAGGTCAGGGAACTTCTGGCGTTTTATCATGTGGAGAGTCGATTTGATGAAACAAAAGAGTGGTACGATGGCTATCATTTTGGAAATGTGGATGTCTACTGTCCGTGGGATGTGATTAACTATGTAGACCGGATCAAAGATGATCCAAACGCCAGACCGGAAGCGTACTGGATCAATACCAGTGGAAATGATCTGGTAAAGCGGTTTGTGGATAAGGCGGGCAAAACTACCAGAAATGAAATCGAGCGCCTGATTGCAGGAGAGGCCATAAAAAAACAGATTCGCTTAGACCTCACCTATGATGAAATCGATAACAGCATTGACAATCTGTGGAGCGTGCTGTTTACGACCGGGTATCTGACCCATGCGGGAATTAATGAAGAAGGCGCTTATAAGCTGGTAATCCCCAATAAAGAAGTCCGGGAAGTATTTCGGCTGCAGATACAGGAATGGTTTAAGAAAAGTATCTTTTCCAATACAGAGCAGCTGCAGAATTTCTGGAGAGCATTTGAAGAGGGCGACACGGATGGCATCGAAAAATATCTGAACAGGGTATTGAGTAATTCGGTCAGCGTATTTGATACGAAATCTCAAAATGGAGAGAAGGAAAGTTCTTATCATAATTTGCTGGTTGGCATTCTGACCGGAAATGCGGACTGGCTGGTAAAATCCAATGTGGAAGCAGGAGAAGGTTTTGCGGATGTGATTGTGGAGACCGATGATCCGGATGCCGGAATTATTATAGAACTGAAATACGCAAAAGAGTTCAAAGACATGGAGCAGGCATGCAGGAACGCACTGGAACAGATCAAAGATCGCAGATATCAGGAATATCTGCTCAATGATGACAGACGGGATATTTTGTTATATGGAATTGCATTCTGCAAGAAGAGATGTAAAGTGGAGGTAGAAAAATGTACGATTATTTAGTAGTGTGAGCGAGAATTAGGTTAGAATAGTAATAGATCGAGAACGGCTGTTCTGTGGTACAATTGTGTTATATAGGCGAAGGAGATAAGCAGAGACTATGAGTGAATCAATCAAGCTGCCGGTTGGAATTGACGATTTTGAGAAAATCCGTAAAAACGGTTTCTACTATGTGGATAAGACAAAGTTAATTGAACAGCTGTTTTCGAATTGGGGAGAAGTCAATCTGTTCACCAGACCTCGTCGTTTTGGCAAAACACTCAATATGAGTATGCTGAAGTCGTTCTTTGAGATTGGTGCAGATCCTGCATTGTTTGATGGTTTATATATATCCGGAAACAGGCAGCTATGTAAGGAGCATATGGGAAAGTATCCGGTTATCTTTCTGTCTTTGAAGAATGTAGAGGGAATAACTTATGAGGCAGCAAAATATCAGATGACGGAACTGATAGGGAAAGAAGCAAAAAGATTTTCCTATTTGAGCCAGAGTGACCGCTTAGATGCTGCTGATAAGTCGGCTTATTTGTCTTTCGTAAAGAGGGATGAGGGAAGATATGCGATGGATGAAGATCTATTGTATGGCTCTTTACAGACTTTATCAGAATTATTGTATAAGCACTATGGAAAAAAGACCGTGATTCTGATAGACGAATATGATGTTCCGTTAGACAAAGCTTTTCAGCATGGATATTACAGAGAAATGGTAGCGTTAATCCGTGCCATGTTTGGAAAGGCATTAAAGACGAATGATGCGCTGGAATTTGCTGTGCTGACGGGCTGCCTCCGCGTCTCAAAGGAAAGTATTTTTACCGGCCTGAATAATTTTAAAATCTTATCAATTACCGATTCCAGGTTTGACGAGCAGTTTGGCTTTACGGATGCTGAGGTCAGGAAGCTTCTTGCGTTTTATCAGGTTGAAAATCGATTTGACGAGACAAAAGAATGGTACGATGGCTATCATTTTGGAAATGTGGATGTATACTGCCCATGGGATGTGATTAACCATGTAGACCGGATCAAAGATGATCCAAATGCCAGACCGGAAGCGTATTGGATCAATACCAGTGGAAATGACTTGGTAAAGCGGTTTGTGGATAAGGCGGGCAAAACTACCAGAAATGAAATCGAACGTTTGATTGCAGGAGAGGCCATAGAAAAACAGATTCGATTAGACCTGACCTATGATGAAATCGATAATAGCATTGATAATCTGTGGAGTGTACTGTTTACGACCGGGTATCTGACTCATGCGGGAATCAGTGAAGAGGGTACTTATAAGCTGGTGATTCCAAATAAAGAAGTTCGGGAAGTATTCCGGTTACAGATACAGGAATGGTTTAAGAAAAGTATCTTTTCCAATACAGAGCAGCTGCAGAATTTCTGGAGAGCATTTGAAGAGGGCGACACGGATGGCATCGAAAAATATCTGAACAGGGTATTGAGTAATTCGGTCAGCGTATTTGATACGAAATCTCAAAATGGAGAGAAGGAAAGTTCTTATCATAATTTGCTGGTTGGCATTCTGACCGGAAATGCGGACTGGCTGGTAAAATCCAATGTGGAAGCAGGAGAAGGTTTTGCGGATGTGATTGTGGAGACCGATGATCCGGATGCCGGAATTATTATAGAACTGAAATACGCAAAAGAGTTCAAAGACATGGAGCAGGCATGCAGGAACGCACTGGAACAGATCAAAGATCGCAGATATCAGGAATATCTGCTCAATGATGACAGACGGGATATTTTGTTATATGGAATTGCATTCTGCAAGAAGAGATGTAAAGTGGAGGTAGAAAAATGTACGATTATTTAGTAGTAGGCTCTGGTCTTTATGGAGCCATTTTTGCACATGAAGCGAAGAAAGCAGGAAAATCGGTTCTGGTTATTGACAAGCGGCCGAACATTGCAGGAAATGTATATACGGAGGATGTGGAAGGAATCCATGTCCACAAATATGGGGCACATATTTTCCATACCAATAATAAAAAGGTATGGAATTATATTACCCAGTTTGCAGAGTTCAATCGTTTCACCAACAGTCCGGTGGCAAATTATAAGGGAGAGTTGTATAGTCTGCCTTTCAATATGTATACCTTTAATAAGATGTGGGGCGTGGTGACGCCGGAAGAGGCGGCCGCGAAGATTGAAGAGCAGAAGAAGGAAGCAGGTATCACTGATCCGAAAAATCTGGAGGAACAGGCCATTTCTCTGGTAGGAAAGGATATTTTTGAAAAGCTGGTAAAAGGCTATACTGAGAAGCAGTGGGGAAGAGACTGTAAGGATCTCCCGGCCTTTATTATTAAGAGACTTCCGGTTCGCCTGACCTTTGATAATAATTATTTTAATGCACTGTATCAGGGAATTCCGGTGGGCGGATACACGAAGATGGTGGCTAATCTGCTGGAGGGCATTGAAGTGCGCCTGAATACCGATTACTTGGAGAACAAAGCGGAGCTGGATGCGCTGGCAGAGAAAGTGGTATATACCGGACCGGTAGATGCGTATTTTGATTATAAGCTGGGAACACTGGAATATCGTTCGGTACGGTTTGAAACAGAGCTTTTAGACAAGCCGAACTTCCAGGGAAATGCAGCAGTGAACTATACAGATCGCGAGACTCCGTGGACCAGAATTATTGAGCATAAGTGGTTTGAGTTTGGTAAAGATGACAATGGAAATGATCTCCCAAAGACCGTCATCAGCCGGGAGTACAGCTCTGAGTGGAAGCCGGGCGATGAACCGTATTATCCGGTCAATGACGAAAAGAACGGAAAACTGTATGCGGAGTATAAGAAACTGGCGGATCAGGAAGAGAAGGTGATCTTCGGAGGCCGTCTTGGCGAGTATAAATATTATGATATGGATGCAGTCATTGATTCTGCATTGAATATGTGTGAGCGAGAACTGAAAGGATAAGTGTGATCATACGAATGAGGGTTTGTAGAATTTAACGACACGACGCACAACCACGTAAATGATGATGGATCGTCATTACAGACGGGAACCTGTTACAGACAGGATCCACAAATAGAAAAGCTGTTTGATGGTGGCGCTCAGTCTTTAAAGCAGTATTTGAAGACGATTTCCTATGGACAGCTGGAAGTGGAGAATCTGATTCCTCAATATGACCGAGAAACGAATACAGTAACTCCATGTGTACTGGAAATGAGTACGGCGGAGTATACCAATGGTCTGGACGGGGATGCAGATTTGATCGACAAGGTTGCGGAGCAGCTACAGAATCAGGATTTCTCAGGACAGACCCTGGACTATGACGGAGATCAGTGCCTTGTTATCAGACTGATGCGTGCGGTCCGGTAGGGGTGACGACAAAATAGAAAGAGTTGTGAAACAACAGTAAATCGTATATAATAGTTACAACATTTTTTGAAGAGGATAGGATATATGTGTGGAATTGTAGGTTACATTGGAGAGGCACAGACCGCTCCCATTCTGCTTGCCGGACTTGGCAAGCTGGAGTACCGTGGATATGACTCTGCGGGAATTGCTGTTCGGGATGAAGCAACTGGTAAGATTGAGATTGTAAAGGAAAAAGGCCGCCTTCGTGCGTTGGTGGAGAAGACGGACAATGGAAAGGCAGTGCCGGGTACCTGTGGTATTGGCCATACCCGTTGGGCAACCCACGGAGAGCCGTCTGCCCAGAATGCGCATCCTCATTGTACAGAGGATCGTTCCGTCGTACTGGTACATAATGGAATCATTGAGAACTATCAGGAACTGAAGGAAAAGCTTCAGAAATCCGGTTATACGTTCTATTCCCAGACCGATACGGAAGTGGCAGTAAAGCTCATTGATTATTATTACAAGAAGACCGGCACACCGTTGGAGGCTATTTCCAGAGCGATGCTGCGTATTCGTGGATCTTATGCATTTGGCATTATGTTCCATGACTATCCGGGCAAGCTGTTTGCAGCAAGAAAGGACAGCCCGCTGATTATCGGAGTCAGTGAGCATGGAAGCCTGATTGCATCAGATGTTCCGGCGATTCTGGATCAGACCAGAAAAGTATATTATATTGGCAATCTGGAGATTGCAGAGATCACCCAGGATGAAGTGCATTTTTATAATATCGACCGGGAAGAACTGCAGAAAGATCTGGTTGAGATTAAATGGGATGCCAAGGCAGCCGAAAAAGGCGGCTACGAGCATTTCATGCTCAAGGAAATTCATGAGCAGCCGAAGGCCGTAAAGGATACCATCAATGCTTATGTAAAGGATGGCATCATTGATTTTTCACAGGTAGAGATAACGGATGAGCAGCTGAAGAAGCTGGAGAGGATTTATATTGTGGCATGTGGCTCTGCTTACCATGTAGGCATGTCTGCAAAATACATTCTGGAATCCCTGGCGGATATTCCGGTGGAAGTGGATCTGGCGTCCGAGTTCCGTTACCGGGATCCGAAGCTCATTGACAATTCTCTGGTGATTGTGATTTCCCAGTCCGGCGAGACCGCAGACAGTCTGGCAGCGCTGCGTCTGTCCAAAGAAAAAGGCAGACCGGTGCTTGGCGTGGTGAATGTCATTGGATCCAGTATTGCCCGTGAGAGTGACTATGTGCTTTATACGTATGCTGGTCCGGAGATTTCTGTGGCAACCACAAAGGCATACAGCACCCAGCTCATTGCCATGTATCTGCTGACCATTCAGCTGGCAAAAGTAAAAGGAAAGATCACAGAGGAAAGAACAGCAGAATTACTTACGGAGATGGCAACCCTGCCGGATAAGATCCAGAGAGTGCTGGAGGATAAGGAACGGATTCAGTGGTTCGCCAGCAAATATGCCAATGCAAAGGATATTTTCTTCATCGGAAGAGGACTGGATTATGCCATCAGCCTGGAGGGCAGCCTGAAGATGAAGGAGATCAGCTATATTCACTCCGAGGCCTATGCGGCAGGAGAGCTGAAGCATGGAACCATCAGTCTGATTGAAGATGGGACTCTGGTAGTTGGCGTGCTGACCCAGCAGGCTCTCTTTGAGAAGACGGTCAGCAATCTGGTAGAGGTGAAGAGCCGGGGCGCTTATCTCATGGGACTGACCAGTTATGGCAACTATGCAGTGGAAGATACTGCTGATTTTTCTGTCTATGTACCGAAGACGGAGCAGTATTTTATGAACAGTCTGGCCATTGTACCGCTGCAGCTCATGGGTTACTATGTCAGCGTGGCCAAAGGCCTGGATGTGGATAAACCGAGAAATCTTGCAAAATCCGTAACGGTAGAGTAGATAACTAGAAAATTTTACCGGGAATTCCGGTAAAATCCGATTTGCAACACGTTTTTACGCTATGTTTGATGAAGAGGTGTAAGAACGTGTACAGGCGGATAAGAGATCTTAGAGAAGACAATGATTTAAAACAGAGGCAGCTGGCAGATCATCTTGGCTGCAGTCAGAAGACTTACAGTGACTATGAGACAGGAAAAACGCATGTACCGGTAGAAATATTGGCGGTACTGTCGAAGTATTATGGCACGAGCGTTGATTACCTGATAGAACTGACAGATGAGAGAAAGCCGTATCCGAGACAGAAAAACCGCCGAAAGGTGTGAGGTGTATGGCAGAACTTTCCCGAAGAAAGAAAACATATCTGCAGGTGGCCTGGAGTAATGAAAGCTACGACAGCGGCAGTATGGTTACCTGTTCCATCAGGTGGGCAAATGTCATGGGCTCCAGCGCGAGTAACGGTGTCAGGTTTGAAGACAATGTATGGCTGGAAGCCAAGTTCTCCAGCTGTACCTTTGATAACGTTGTGATGCGGAAGGATTATTATCATACGTGTACATTCTGGAATATCAGGCTGACAGACTGCTATGCTGGACGGGTAAGCGCAGAAAAATCCCG
>CAVFMZ010000001.1:16257-61533 GCA_963623675.1 Firmicutes bacterium CAG:176
AATTCATTAAGAAAAATTAAGAATTGTATCATGCCTCAGGGCATTGAACTTCTTACAGAAACATAATATAATACAGGTAATGCGGCCATGGCGTCTGCCATGGCCTTTTTTCATGATGTGGAACAAAGTTCCCACACCACGAAAACGCTCCGCGAGGATCGCACTGCGGCGGTATGGAATAATGTCGCAGCAGCAACCCACCGCAGGCACAGAATCTCGCAAGCGAGATTCTGAATAAAAAAATAAATACGAAAGTGGGGAAATGAGTTGAAGAAAAAACTGGTTGTAAAAACTTTAGCACTTCTGCTCACCAGCGTCATGGTGATGGAGACGCCGATGCAGAGCTTTGCAGCAGAGGCAGGAAGCATAGAGCAGTCGGCTGCTCAGGAAGCTTCTGCAGGAGAGACTCCGAACGAAACGCAAGGAGAGTCAGATAATCAGAGTGCAGAGCAGGCAGGTGAACAGAACAGTTCTGATGAAGGAAATGTAGATGGAGCTACAGGCTCAAATACAGGTGTTCAGGGCGGTTCCGGTGAAGAAAGTGACCAGGGCAGTAACACGGAGCAGAAAAATGATTCCGACAACTCCGACAACTCCGGTAGCAATGGTCAGTCAGGAGCGGATGCGAATACAAACGCGAAAGGTTCGGATGACGCAAATACGAGTAACAGCTCGGATGGCACAAACGGAGATAATTCCGCTACAGGCTCAAGTACAGAGGCTCAAGATGGGACGAGCGATGCCGCCTCGAATGAGCAACTGAGCGGTGAGGATAGCAACAGTGAAGAGGCTGCTCAGGAGCAAGCACAAACAGAGGACAAGTGGTTTATTGAATCCAGTCGTTTTGGAAAGGTTCCGGTATCTGGATATGATCAGGTTGCAAGTAATGAAACAGTGGAATATGCTTTAATGGCAGCAATGGAAAAACATGAAAGTGCAAATATTAACGGTTATCTTACTGTCAAGAATGTAGAGCAGCTTATTGTTAAAATTCTGGAAAATAATAAGGGTAGCTATACAAATATTTCTCCAATTGTAACCTTCCAAAGAGATGGTAGTGATTATGTGACATCTGTTACATTTACAGAAAAGTCAGAAGGTACTGCAACAATAAAAGGTGCTTCATGCGCGGAAAATGGAAACGTAACTCTAACATATTCTGTTCAGACAGGTCTTTCAAAAGTAGAATTTAAACGTGTTCCGATGGCTTCCGATGGCACCTATAGTTGGAAGGACTCAACGACGATATCTGTAAAAGGGACTGGTAGTGAATTTGTAGATACCACGGCAGCTCCGGGAGATTATGCCTATATCTTATATGGATATACGGGAGATCAGGTTTCCATTTGCAGTAATATCATTACTTGCACCTATACGCTTCCAGCGGTGAAAAACTTTAACGTGGCATCTACGGATCGTACGGGTACAACACTTTCCTGGGACAAACTGGATCCGGCACAGGGATATGAGCTGACCAGAACCGGAAGTGACGGAAGTAATGTGTCACTTGGAGAGTTTGGTACAGATACGACTACATATACAGATACCACAACAGCACAGGATGTGACCTATACATATACCTTGACTGCTTTTGTTAAAGATGGAGATGCAAAGCGTTGGACGAGCGCTACAAAAGTGGAGAAGGTACAGGCAAAATCCTCTTCTGTCTCCAAACCGTCCCTTTCCTTCGTCGCACCGTCCTGCGATCAGGCAACCTTGAACTGGAGCGGCAATGCGGAGGGGTATGAGTTATACAAAGTAAATAATGGCTCCTATGAAAAAGTAACAGAGGTTTCCGGTACCAGTTATCAGCTGAATGGACTGGAAGTGGGACAGACGTATTCTTACGCAGTATGCCCGTTTAAGACCAGTGATGGATTCCGTGTATACGGAGAGATGTCCGATACCGTGAACGTAACCACTTCTCTCAGCGGTTCTTCCATTCAGGCCTCTGCGGCAGCCTACAACCAGATCAATCTGGCGTGGGCACAGACAGCGCAGGCAGATGGATATGAGATTTACAGAAATGGTCAGCTTCTGCAGACTGTATGGGGCGGCAATAATTGTTCTTATGCAGATACCGCCATTGCATGTGGCACGACCTACAGTTATCAGGTAAGACCCTTTAAGAATACCAATGGAACCACTTCGTATGGTGCATTTTCCGGAGAGGCTTCCGCAGTGACTTCTCTTCCGGGAACTTCCATGCAGGGAGTGGATTCTCAGGAGTATCAGGTACTGACCGTTTCCTGGAATCAGGGAGAAGGAGCGACCGGATATGAACTGTACCGTTCCAATACATCCGGAACAGGATACAATTATCTGGCAGATATTACCGACGGCAATACTACTTCTTACCGGGATACTGCAGTGACCGTAGGAGAGACCTGGTTCTACAAAGTAAAACCGTACCGTATGGAGAATGGCCAGAAAGTCTATGGATCGGAGTCCGGAGAAGTATCTGGCCTTGTAACCCTGGGAAGTGTATCCGGTGTGAACGCGTGGGCCAGTGCCTATAACAGAATTGAACTGACCTGGAATAAGCTGTCCTTTGCAACTGGATATGAGATTTATTATTCTACTTCACCGGATTCGGATTATAAATTTTTGAAGAAGGTAGGAAAGAACACAACCAAATTCAGATGGAGCAAGGCAGTGTGCGGAACCACTTATTATTTCCAGGTTCGCCCCATCCAGAAGGTGAAAAAAGTCATAAACTACGGTACATTTTCCAATGCCGTATCAGCTATGACGACGATCGGACAGCCGTCTCCTACGATCAATAAGGTGACCTATGACAGCCTAACCCTGAAATGGAAGGCGGTGAAGGGTGCTAAGGGTTACAATATCTATGTAGCTGATTCTGCAGATGGTTCTTATCAGTATTATATGACTACGAAGAGAGCCTCTAACGTGTTGAAGAAACTGGACGCAGGAAGAACCTATTATTTCAAGGTAACCGCATTCCGTGATAATTATGAGAGTCCTCTTTCCGGGAATGTATCCGGAAGACCGTCTATTGGAAATGTGACGAAATTGAAAGTGGTTTCCCAGAGTGGAACGGAATTAAAAGTATCATGGAGTACGGTAAAGGGTGCAGAGAAATATGTGATCCTGCGTTCCGACAGCCAGAATGGTAACTATACACAGATAGGTGAGACAAATAAAGCATATTATGTCGATGGCGGTCTGGCAAACAGCACCACGTATTTCTACAAAGTCTATGCAGTGAGAGGTAACTGTTCAACAGATCAGGCTGGCCCGGTCAATGCAAGAACGAAAGACGCGGGAAGTGTGAATACAGACGAAGATAAGAAGAGTATCTACAAGGGAATCGATGTATCTTCCTATCAGGGAGATATTAACTGGGAAGCAGTGGCAAGTGATGGTATTGATTTTGCCATGATCCGTATTGTGACCGGCAAGAATGCCAGTGCAGTTAATTATGATAGCAAGTTCAAAACCAACTACAGTGGAGCACGTGCAGCAGGACTGAATGTAGGTGTTTATCGTTACAGCTATGCTACATCCAGAACATTGGCCAGAAAAGAAGCAAAGGCCGTGATTGAAGCACTGGATGGAAGAAAGCTGGATTATCCGATTGTTATGGATTTTGAGGATTCCAGTATCCTGCAGAGCACGTCGACCAATGCCCGCCGTTCAGAGATCATTCTCGCATTTAAGGAAGAGATTGAGAATGCCGGATACAAGTTTGCACTGTATGCAAATAAGAACTGGCTGGAGAACTATATTGATGTGAGCATGCTGGGCGACACCCATATCTGGATTGCCAGATGGAGAAGCCTGGAATCCGGACATGGATATTCAGGAAAAGGTACCGTCACGATGTGGCAGTATTCAGATTCGGGAAGCGTTAAAGGTATTTCTGGTAAAGTAGACATGGATGTCAGCTATAAGAAATACCGGAACTAAGTAAAAAAGATTGAAAATGCAGCAGGAAATTGCAAAAAGAAGCAGTTTCCTGCTGTTTCTTTTGTGGTTGCGTCTTACAGATGATTTGTATATAATTAAAAGATAGTGGTAACTGTTCAGAACCAACATCCAAAATGCTTGGCTTTGAACAGTTACAAAAGTGAGAGGAGCTGACAGAACTGGAATATTTACAGAATTGGAAAAACAGGCTGCATCATGTCTGGAAAGTCGGATACTGGCTGTTATTTTTGAGTATGGTGATTTACCGCTTTCTGAATACTACACAGTTATTTGAAGATATAGATCTTCTGTATACAGGAGAAAATATAGGCAGCAGTTTGTTGAGTCTGCTTTTTTTACAGCCGCAGTGGCTGATTATGGTTGTTACGCTGGGGTTATATCTGACAGCGGAAAAGATCGCATGGAAAGAAACCGGGATTATGTTGGTATATGGCATTGGTCTGTTGTATGCGGGATATCGCTCGGCGGCGGATGCAAATGCGTTGATCTCCTACCTGATGCTTTTACCTGGTTTACGTTATGTTTCTTTTGAAAAGCTGATCAGAGCTTATGTGGCGATTGGAATGGTATTAACGGCTGCCATTATAGCAGGAGCATTTACCGGAACTGTGGATAATCTGGTCTGGACGCTCTGGGATGGAAGAACGAGAACTTCTTTTGGATTTATCTATCCCACGGATTTTGTGGCACATGTCTTTTTCCTGATCCTGGCATATTGGTATGTGCGGGGGCGGAAGATCAGCTATGCGGAAATGGCGGCAGTGTTTGCGCTGGCCTGGCTGACCATAAAGTACTGCATTACCAGATGTTCTTCGGCGTTGATTGCGGCGACAGCAGTTATCATGCTTTATAATCGGCTGTTTTCAAAACGGTTAAAGGTGGAAAAAATCGTTTTAGAGAATATGCCGCTTATTATGGCGCTGGTGACAGCCGGGCTTGGACTTCTATACAGCAGTGACAAACCGCTATTTGTGCAGTGGAATGGCTGGTTAAGTGATCGCTTGAATCTTGTAAAACGAGGAGCAGATCTGAAAGGCTTTCATCTGTGGGGCAGTAAGATCAAAATGATCGGAAATGGTGGAAAGACCAGTAATCCAACCCACTATTTCTACATTGACAGTGCCTACATGCAGTTGGCATTGTTGTATGGTGTGGTTCTGCTGGCGGTGGTCCTGATTTTATTGACCATCGTGTGTAAAAAGGCTGCCGCGCAGGAACAGTGGGTGCTGCTCTGGATTGTGGCGCTGGCCTGCGTCCATGGAGTGGTGGAACAGCATCTCATCGAGCTGGAATATTTCCCGTTCTTGCTGGCAGTATTTGGGACGATTGCAAATGGACAAGCAGCAGAAAAAAAGAAAGGATTCATAGAACGGTTACATGGAAAAAAGGAATAGTCTTGCCCTCATGAGCAGCACCATCAGCATGGGAGCGCAGGTGATATATTTACTGATTAATTTTGTACTTCGCAGATTTTTTATTCAGTATTTTGGAGTAGAGATTCTGGGAATTAACGGTGTGCTGGCGGACGTGCTGAATACGCTGTCGCTGGCAGAACTGGGAATTCAGTCAGCCATTACATTTCGTTTGTATGAGCCGCTGGCAAAGGGCAGAATGGGGGAAGTCAACGAGATTATCACCCTGTTCAGAAAGCTTTACTGGGCAATCGGCTGCTTCTTTGTGGTGGCGGGATTTGTCTGCATGCCGTTTCTTGGATTATTTATCAAGGATGTAACCTGCAGCATGGGGTATATCCGGATTGCGTTTTTCTTGCAGCTGATGGTATCAGCCTCCACCTATTTTCTGGCGTATAAGAGAACGCTCTTGTATGCGGATCAGAAGCAGTATGTCTGCTCTCTGGTGGATATTGGGTGTAATATTGGCTTTGCGGTGGTCAAATTCGGGATTATCATCGGCACGGGAAATTATTATGCCTATCTTGCAGCGCAGATTGTCCAGAATGTAACATCTAATCTGATGGTACATGCCATATGCAAACGGCATTATCAGAACCTGGATGAATATGCAGAGGTTGGAACGGAATTAAAGAAAAATCTGTTCTCAGATGTGAAGAATGTATTTACCAGCAAGCTGGCTACGTATGTATACGGTTCTACTGATAATCTGGTGATTTCTTCATTGATCAGTACCGTTTCCGTAGGATATTTGTCCAGCTATAAATACATTACGTCCTGTCTCATGAGTATTGTCTATTATATGATGATTCCCATTCAGCCCATGATTGGAAATTATCTGGTGGATGAAAGTATAGAGCGGTCGAAGAATTTGTTTAAGAATTATACATTTGTCCGGTATTTTCTGGCAATGATATTACTGGTACCGGCCATCTGCCTTGCCGATACATTTATTGCCATCTGGATTGGCAGTGACTTTACCATGAATTCCATGATTACGTATCTTCTGGTGGCGGACACGTATATCTCCATTGTGTATGGGCCGACAGGAGAGTATATTAACGCCAAAGGACTGTTTTCCAGAGAAAAGAAGATTATGATTCTGGCGGCGGTTATGAATATTGTACTGTCCGTGGCAGGTACGTTTGTGATTGGTATTTATGGCGTGCTGCTTGGTACGGTGGTCTGCCAGATTACTTTATGGATTGGAAAAAGTACGATTGTATTTCATCATATTTTTCATATGCAGCCCAGAGAATATGTGGAATACTGGATGGAACAGGGCAAGGGACTGCTTCTGTTCTGCCTGACTGCATGGGTGGGAAAACTGTTTACGGCAGCAGTGCTTCCGACACCTGGAATTATTTCCTTTGTGGTAAAGGGGAGCGTATTGGTGGCATTCAGCTTTCTGGTATTGACGGTATTTTATCGTAAAACATCCGGTTATGGTTATGTGATGAAAATAAAAAACATGGTGTTAGGGAAATTGAAACGCGGATAAGGAGAGATCATGAAGCAAGTATATGATGTGATCGTGCCGATGACAAAAGATAATCTGCCGGTGTTCCGGCTGAATGTCAAACGGATGAGAACCTATCTGGACTGTAAGAGAATCATCGTGATTGGCGCGGAGGAACTAAGAGAAGAAAGTAAGAAACTGGGAGTGGAATTTCTGAATGAAGATCAGCTTTATGAGGGAATGACACTGGGTGCCATAAAAGCATACATGACAGAGCGGACAGGAAAAGCATCCCGGTCCGGCTGGTATTTTCAGCAGTTTCTGAAATATGCGTATGCCTTTGTGTGCGAAGATGAATATTATATTGTCTGGGATTCGGATACGATTCCGCTGCATCCCATTTCGCATTTTCAGAATGGAAAACCGGTGTTTACGAAGAAAGAGGAGATGGAGCCTCCGTATTTTGAAACGCTGGATCGAATGTTTGCAGGAGAGGTAAAACGATACGAGGATTTTTCCTTTATCTGTGAAAATATGATTTTCTCAGTGAAAATCATGAAGGAAATGCTGGAAAACCTTATGAATCAGCCACAGCTTTCGGGAGATAGTTTCTGGAAGCGGATATTAAGCGCGGTATCGGATGAAAATCTGCCTGGTTCCGGATTCAGCGAATTTGAAACATACGGAAACTATGTGATGAAATATCATCCGGAAACATATGAACTGCGGACGCTGAGGGGATTGCGAAAGGGTGCGGAATTTTTTGGAATGGCACCCACAGAGGAGCAGCTTCAATGGGCGGCTGAAAGTTATGATACCATCGCATTCGAGCGATGGAGCCATCATCGAAAAATACTGGGAAGGATTTGCAGAAATACTTTTATACAAAAATTAGTTTCGCTTCGTACATTGGTGGAAGCAAAAGGCATGATTTCAAGGATCAGAAGTATCGGAAAATAACGGAGGACTTACATGGAGACAGCTTGCAGATTTTCGATTGTTATTCCCGTCTATAATGCGGGAAAGTATCTGAAAAAATGTATGGAATCACTAAAACAACAGGATTTTGAATCATACGAGATATTATTGGTGGATGACGGAAGCGTGGATGGGAGTGCAGAAATTTGTGATTCCCTGATTGATTCAAAGCCGAAAATAAGAGTTTTTCACGAGAAGAATAAAGGTGTGTCGGCAGCGAGAAATTGTGGCCTGAGAAATGCAAAAGGCGAGTATCTTCTTTTTGTGGATGCAGACGATTATGTGGAACGTGATTTTTGCAGGGAGCTGGATCGGATCTTAACAGAACATGCCAATCCTGAGATTGCGGTATATGGAGGAGTGGAGGAAAATGGAAAATGTAAGAAAGAGCTAAATCCATCTGAGATAAGAGGAAAAATGGAGCTGTCCGGCTGTGATTATCTGCTGCTATGTTATAAAGAAAACCATCTGAGTAATGCAGTCTGGACTTATGCATATAAAAAGGATTTTCTGGAAAGTCATGGTTTAAGATTTGTAGAAGGAATCCTGCATGAAGATGTAGAATTTATACCGAGGGCACTTTTGCAGGCGAAGCGTTTAATCAGGGCAGAGATCAGGCCCTATCATTACTGCATCCGATCAAATTCCATCAGTACGCAGAGACATAAAGAAAAAAATATAAAAGATCTGTTCTGGGTGCTGGAGCAGCAGCAACAGCTTGCGGAGCAGCAGCAGCCCGAACTGAGGCGTTGGATGAAGAATGGAATTCTGAACAGTTATCTGAATATGGTGCAGGAGGCGCGTATTTACCGACCGGAATACAGAAAATATTTCAGAAAAAGTTTTATGTGGGGAAAAGCAGCAACCGTAAGGAATCATATGCGTGTGGGATTGTGTACAATCAGCCCGTGGCTTTATTGTAAAATAAATGATCTTTACAAAAAAATGGGATAAAGTGTAAAAATGAATACGGAGGGGGAGAAGAGGGTGAAGTACAGATTTTCGATGATTGTTCCTGTTTACAATGTGAAAAAGTACTTGAAGAGATGCGTGGAATCGCTGACAGATCAGAAAGAGGTGGAGTCAAAGGCAGAGATTATACTTGTGGATGATGGCAGCACCGATGGGAGCGGGGAGATTTGCGATCAGCTTGCAGCATTGTATGAAGATGTGGTTGCATACCACAAACAAAATGGAGGCTTATCATCAGCCAGAAATTATGGGATTGACAGAGCGCAGGGAGAGTGGGTTCTGTTCGTGGATTCTGATGATTATGTAAGCAGAGAGAGCTGCCAGGTGCTGCAAAAGATGATTTTTAATCATCCGGATGCAGAGGTAATGGTTTATAACGGGACAGAAATCGAAGGAACACATAAGAAGATATGCAGAAGAGATGTACAGGATGGAAAAGAAACAGATGGGCAGGAATATGTGCTCTATCATTATAAGAACAGGAGCTTTCATGTGGAGGCCTGGTTATATGCATATCGTCTGGAGTATCTGAACAGAAATCAGCTGCGTTTTCGCGAGGGAATTCTTCATGAGGATGTAGAGTTTACGCTTCGGGCGGTACTTCCGGCAGGAAAAGTAGTAGAAATAGAAAACCCACTGTATTACTATGTGATTCGGAAGAATTCTATCAGTATGGGAAAAAACAAGGAAAAAAATATTCGCGATCTTTTTCAGACTCTGGAAATGCAGGTAAGATTTGCGGAAAAGCAGGGAGCCGAGCTTGAAAAATGGATCAAAAATGCGGCGGTAGACAGCTATTTGAATATGATTCAGGAAGCCAGAATGTATGAAAAGTGTTATCGGAAATTTATTAAAAAAAGATTTTTGTGGGGAAAATCGGCAACTCTGTGGAATCATTTCCGGGTTACGCTGTGTACCATAAGTCCCAGATTATACTGCGAAGTAAATGATACATATAAAAGATTAAGAGAGTAGGAAAGTGTATACAGATATGAAAAAAGGCTTAATTACACTGGTGGTAGTCGGTTATAACCGCCCGGATTCCATACGACGGATCTTAGGGTCGCTGGAGCGGGCAGATTATGATTATGAGGATATCCGTCTGGTGGTCAGCATTGACCACAGCGGGATGGAAGAGATCGTAAAGACGGCGGAGGAATGTGCCTGGTCTCATGGATCGAAGGAAGTCTTTTACCGGCCGGAGCGGCTGGGATTGCGGAAACACATTATTTCCTGCGGCGATATGACGGAAAAATATGGTGCAGTCATGATTCTGGAGGACGACTTATTCGTGTCACCGGATTTTTATAATTATGCCATGCAGGCACTGGAGCGTTACGGGGATGACCCGCGCATTGCCGGTATTTCCCTGAATACCAAACGGGAACTGCTGGAGAGCCCGTATCCCTTCTTCCCGTTACATACGGGATACGATGTGTATTTTCAACAGTTTGCTTCTTCCTGGGGACAGGTGTGGAACCGGAGAATGTGGGTAGATTTTAAGGCTTGGTATGAGCAGAACCAGACTTTACCGAGAAATGTGAATGTGCCGCTTACCGTACTGAACTACCCGGAGACTTCCTGGGCAAAGTTTTATCAGACCTATGTGGTGGAGAAGAACAAGTTCTATGTGTTCAGCTATGATTCTCTGACCACCAATTTTGGAGATGCCGGAGAGCATTTTAACCATGATTCTTCCGCATTCCAGTCTGTCTTGTTTTATGGAAAGAAAGAGTACCGCATGCCAGCTTTTGAAGATGGCGTGAAATACGATATTTTCGGGGAACCACTGGGACTGGGAAGGGTGCTGGAGGTGCCGGAGGAAGAACTGACCTGCGACTTCTGGGGAAGAAAGCAGGAGGCTTCTTACAAGAGATATCTGCTGACCTGCTGTCGTCGCCCCTACAAAGTGGTAAAGCAGTTTTCCATGTGTATGAAACCTATGGAACTGAACGTGATGGAACAGATTCCGGGAAAAGAAATTACTCTTTATGATACCTCTGTGAAAGCGGAGAATTTCAGTGTGGACAAGAAGGAGCGGCTCCGCCTGCTGGAATATGGCTATGGCATCATCAACGGACGGGATCTGCTCAAATGGGCACTTGACCGCATGAAACAGAAATATCGGAAAGGCTGAAGAACGTGAAGCTTTGTTTGATGGGGCCGCCTCTGGGGGAGTGCGGCGGGATACAGAGAGTGATGGTCAGTGTGGCCAATGAACTGGCAAAGGAACACGAGGTTACCTTACTTTCCATTCAGAATCTAAAAGGAAACTCTTATTATGAAGTGGACCCTTCTGTCAGGATCTGCAATATGAACCGGGAGTATGGAAAAAAAGGACAATTCTTGCGCAGGGTGATCAAAAAGATGGTACGGTCCCAAAGTCCGGTGCTTCCAGCATCTGTGGCGGCATGGACGTATTACCCGAAGGATATGGTAAGAGAATTGCAGCAGATTCTCACAGAAGGAGTCTTTGATGCTGTCATTGCATCTGCAGTTCCCTGTACGCTGCTTTTGGGACAGGCGGCATCTGGATTGAAAGGAATGCGCCTCATTGGCTGGCATCATAATTCGTTTCGGATTTATTTCAGGACGAAGGGCTGTGGATTTTATGCACAGCAGAGACTGGCAGAGAAGGCATTAGGAAAGCTTGATCAGCTGGTATCCCTGACCAGGAGAGATGCAGAAGAATATCAGCGGAATATGGGACTGCCGTGTACGTACATTTACAATCCCCTCAGCTTTTTCAGCGAGAAAAAGTCCGAAGTAAACCGAAAAAATCTATTGTTTGTCAGTCGGCTGGAAGTACAGCAGAAGGGCCTGGATTTCCTGATAGATATCGTCGAGGAATTGTTCCACAGAAGAGGATACCGTGACTGGAAACTGCAGATTGTGGGAAATGGCAGTGGATATGAGAAGCTGAAGACCTGGATTCAGGAGCGAAATCTTGGAGATCAGGTGGAACTTCTGGGAGAACAGAAGGAAGTAGAGTATTTTTATCAGAATGCGTCGGTATTTTTGTCGACCTCCCGATGGGAAGGATTTGGCGTGGTCATTACGGAAGCCATGGAATGCGGGCTTCCGGTGGTGGCATTTGAGACAGATGGCCCTATGGAGATTCTGCAAAATGGAGAGAATGGATATCTGATTCCCAACTATGAACTGGATAAGTATGCAGATGCGGTGGAAAACCTTATGAAAGATGAGGCGCTTCGGTGGAAAATGTCCCGGAATGCCATGGAACGGGCGAAGGATTTCTATCCGGATAAAATTGTAAAAAAATGGGAAAAAGTAGTAGAAGAGAGGTGATGCCTCTCTTCTGTCTGGTTACAGAGATTATTTGCGGATCAGGTTCAAAATCTGGCCTTTCAGATACATGATCCGGCACTGGATGGCGGCCTGAAGGCTCTGGCTGGCCGGAACGATGATCCAGTCATCACAGAAGCAGTCCGTAGGATAGAATTGCCGGCCTACCGGGTAAACGGAAGGGCGGACAATCTGATGGGACGAGGTCGTGTTCAATACCGCAGACATGATGGAAAAGGAACTGTTGCAGATGATCTCCCAGTCGCAGCGGGACAGCATGCAGAGGTCATGCACAAGGGAACCACGGCAGATCTCACAGGTGAAATGGGAGGTAAAGTAATCAATGAGTCCTCCTTTTTTCGGTTTCCGGTCATAGAAAAGAAGAAAGACAGGATCCTTCACCTGGGTCAGTACATAGTCGGCGGCTTTTTTCCAATAAGAATCACGGATGCGGAATCCCTGGCGGACATAGTCTTCTCCGATGCGGAAATGGACAGCCACCAGCGGGCGACCCGGATATTCGGCATGGAGAGCAGCCAATTCTTCGTCTACCGGGGCAGCGACATCTTCCGGGAAAGCGAACCAGCGGCGGACTTCCTCCAGATTATCGGCAAAATAGCGATAGGAAATATAATGTCCGATCATCAGCGTGTCAGCCGGAACCTGCAAGGCGTCTGCCTGATAGTTGGTGGTACGGCTGCTCAAAGGCGGTTCCGCGTAAGTATGAGTGATGGCAGCGGGAAGCTGCTCTAAAAATTCGTCGTGGATGGCCGGAAAAATCGTATGGATTTCATTTCCGTATTTCCGGTCGCTGTCATTGATACGGTCATTCCATTCCCGTACAAATCCAAATGGTTCCTGCCGAAGCTGGGCAATGGTTTTCACAGATGCGTAAGCAAACATCTGATTTCCAAGCTGATCGGCGATTCTGGCTACCAGCATAAAGTAAAGTCCTTTCTTATATTACAATACATTTATTGTACAATAAATCCGGAAAAATGGAAATAGAATTTACATAAGGTTCTGCTCTGAATTATAATGAATAAAAAAGAAGAATAATCCGGGAGGAAAAAGATGCGGATTTTATATTTAAATACCACCTACTCCGGCGGCGGTGCGGAGAAGGTGGCCCGTCAGGTCTACGAGGGCATGAAGGCGCGGGAACATGAGGTCTATGAGATCGTCTGTTACAATCGAAGAGGTGCCGTGGAAGACGATCATGTGAAAGTGCTGTATGCGAGTGCACCGGAGAAACTGTTTCATCGCATGCAGACCCACAACCGGGGGAATACTAACCGGACCATTCCCTATGCGGTGTGGTACATTTGTAACTTTATCAAGAAACATCAGATCCAGGTGGTGCATCTTCACAACCCTCACGACAGCTTTCTGGGAATCCGGGATATCCGGACCATTCAGAAGCTCTGTCCGGTGGTCTGGACCTTGCATGATTTCTGGGCGCTGACCGGGCACTGTGCATTCCCGGTAGGATGTGACGACCGTTGGAAGACAGGATGTAAGAGTTGTGAGCATCTGGGTAATTATCCGAGACTTCGGAAGGATGTGTGTGGGACACTGTTTGAAGAAAAGCAGCGTGCGCTGACCGGATGCGGGATCCGTTATACAGTGCCTTCCGACTGGATGCGGCAGCAGTTTGCAGAGTCCTATCTGAAAGAAGAGAACTGTACGACCGTTTATAACAGTCTGAATGTAGCGGACTGGAAGGTGCTGGAGAAGCAGGAGACGCGAAAGAAATATGGCATTCAGACGGAAAAATTCGTGTTGGCCTTTGTGGCGGCGGATCTGAAGATTCCACAGAAGGGAATGGCGCGTCTGCTGGAGGTGCTGAAGAGCCTGGATCCGGACCGGTTTCTGCTGCTGATGGCAGGAAAATGTTCTGACGAGTGGAAAGAAGCGCTGGCACATTTTGAAGTGGTGGATTTCGGCTATATCCGGGAACAGCAGAAAATGAATGAATTCTATGCCATGGCGGATCTTATGGTGAATCCTTCTACCTATGAGACTTTTGGCCTGGTGAATATTGAGGCTATGGCATCGGGAACACCGGTGGCAGCTTTTGATAGCTGCGTCATGCCGGAGGTGATTTCAAGCGAGGCCGGATGGCTCTGTGAGGAGATCAGCGCCGATGCATTCCGGGTGCTGATTCAGCAGATTGAGAGTGATCGCGACGGCTGGAAACGGAAGGCCGAGAAGTGTCACGCCTACGTACAGGAGAAGTACGACGAGAAAAAAATGCTGGATGTATATGAAGAATTATATCAAAACTTGTAAATAGGGTGCAAAAGTGATAAACTAATACAGAATATGGATAAATATGCTTAGGAGCACCCGATGTTTAAAAATAAAAGTAAAAAACTGATTTGCCGGATTCTGCTGCTGATGCTGGTGGATGCCATCATCATTACCCTGTCCGGTCCCATTGCCATCTATGTGCGTTACAATCTGCTGTTCGCACCGAGGGCTATTGAATTTATTGAGAATATTTTCCGGTATCTGCCGCTGAACCTGGTCATTACCATTGCAGTGTTCGCGGGATGCCGTCTCTATCAGGGCATCTGGAAATATGCCAGTGCATCAGATCTGGTGAACATTCTGGCCGGATGCCTGATTTCAGCTGTGACCCAGACCATCGGCATGACGCTGCTGGGACTGGAGTTTCCGAGAAGTTATCCGTTTATGTATTTTGTGGTACTGGCCATGGGAATCTCCGTGTTCCGTTTTATGTACCGGATTCTGGGGTATTTCCAGTCCCGGTATGTGGGAAATGAGAAGAAGAACCTGGAAAATACCATGATCGTGGGCGCCGGGGAAGCCGGTTACACCCTGTTAAAAGAGATTCAGAACAGCAAGTTTATCCGGCAGAATGTCTGCTGTCTGGTTGATGATGATCCGGGCAAACGGGGAAAATATCTCCGCGGGGTGCTGGTGGCAGGAAACCGGAATGATATCTGCAGACTGGCAGAAGAATATGATATTGACGAGATCATGATTGCCATTCCGTCAGCGACTCGTGCGACGGTGCAGGAGATTCTCGATATCTGCAGCCAGACCAGCTGCAAGCTGAAAGTACTTCCGGGTATTTATCAGCTGGTCAATGGGGAAGTCAGTGTGTCCAAGCTCCGCAATGTGGAGATTGAGGACTTACTGGGAAGAGATCCGGTGGATACCCAGGTGGAGAGTATCATGGGGTATGTGTCCGGCAAGACCGTTATGGTTACCGGAGGCGGTGGTTCCATCGGAAGCGAGCTTTGCCGTCAGATTGCAAGACATGAGCCGAAACGGCTGGTGATTTTTGATATTTATGAGAATAATGCCTACAGTATTCAGCAGGAGTTGAAGCGGAATTATCCGGAGCTGGATCTGGTAGTGCTCATTGGTTCGGTACGGAATACCCACCGGATTAATGGTGTGATGGAACTGTATCGTCCGGACATTGTGTACCATGCGGCAGCCCATAAGCATGTGCCGCTCATGGAGGATAGTCCCAACGAGGCCATCAAGAATAATGTAATGGGAACCTGGAAGACAGCACAGGCAGCAGACCGGTGCGGCGTATCCAGGTTTGTGCTGATTTCCACGGACAAGGCGGTGAATCCCACCAATATCATGGGAGCATCCAAGCGTCTGTGCGAGATGGTCATTCAGATGATGAATAACCGTTCCAAGACCGAGTTTGTGGCGGTCCGTTTTGGAAATGTACTGGGCAGCAATGGAAGCGTCATTCCGCTGTTCAAGAAACAGATCGAAGCGGGTGGTCCGGTGACCGTGACCCACCCGGATATTATCCGGTATTTTATGACTATTCCGGAAGCGGTATCCCTGGTACTGCAGGCGGGAGCCAAGGCAAAGGGCGGCGAGATTTTTGTCTTGGATATGGGAAAACCGGTGAAGATTCTGGATCTGGCATTGAATTTGATCCGTCTGTCAGGCTTAAAGCCTTATGAGGATATTGATATTCAGTTCACCGGCCTGCGTCCGGGTGAGAAGCTTTATGAGGAACTGCTCATGAGCGAGGAAGGACTGCAGAGCACGGACAATGATCTGATTCATATTGGAAAACCTATCGAGTTCGATGAAGAGTTGTTTGTTCATCAGCTGGAAGAATTAAATGAGCTGTCAAAGATGGACAGCCCGGATATTAAGAAACGGGTGGCAGAGATTGTTCCCACCTATCACATGGAAGAAAAGAGGCAGTAATCATGGCACATATTTATCTGGCTTCTCCGCATATGAGTGCGGAAGGATATGAGCAGGAGTTTGTGAAAGAGGCATTTGACACCAACTGGATTGCACCGCTGGGAAAGAACGTCAATGAATTTGAAAAGGAGTTCTCCGCTTATGTGGGAGCGCATGACGGCGCAGCGCTTTCTTCAGGTACGGCGGCCATTCACCTGGCACTGAAAGCAGCCGGTATCAAAAAGGGCGATATCGTATTCTGTCAGGATCTGACTTTCTCTGCAACGGCCAATCCCATTGTTTATGAGGATGCAGTTCCGGTATTTATTGACAGTGATTATGAGACCTGGGATATGTCTCCGGAAGCGCTGGAGCGTGCCTTTGAAAAATATCCTCAGGTAAAGGCGGTTATTCCGGTACATCTCTACGGACTTCCGGCAAACATGGACCGGATCATGGAGATCTGTAAGAAACACAACGTACCCATCATTGAGGATGCGGCAGAGAGTCTGGGAACCATTTACCATGGACAGAGAACCGGTACTTTCGGTGATTACGGCTGTTTCTCCTTCAATGGAAATAAGATCATCACCACTTCCGGCGGCGGTATGTTAGTCTGCAACCTTCCGGAAGAACAGTCCAAAGAGCGCACGGCGAAGGTTCGTTTCTGGGCAACTCAGGCCAGAGAACAGGCTCGTCATTATGAGCATAAGGAAATTGGATATAATTATCGTATGAGCAATATTGTGGCTGGTATCGGACGCGGACAGCTGAAGGTAATCGACGAGCGAATTGCACAGAAACGCCACATTTTTGCATATTATCAGGAACATCTGGGCGATCTGGAAGGCATTTCCTTCATGCCCATGCATGAGAATGAGCGTCCTAACTGCTGGCTCAGCGTCATCCAGATTGCGGACGAGTGTCCGGTCAAACCGCTGGATGTAATGGTGGCGCTGGAAAAAGCGGACATTGAGAGCCGTCCGGTATGGAAGCCCATGCACATGCAGCCGGTATTTGCGGACTGCGACTATATTGACAATGGCAAGGTGGGAGAGACCTTATTCAGAAGAGGCGTCTGCCTGCCCAGTGACACGAAGATGACCGATGAGGATCTGGAACGGATCTGCGGTGTGATCAGAGGATTGTGGAGATAACGGATGAAGAAAAGTCTGTATGCCAGATATGGGAAACGGGCGCTGGATTTTGCTATTTCCAGCTGTGCGCTGGTGGTCACCAGCCCGATTATGCTGGGAACCTATATTCTGGTGAAGAAAAAGCTTGGAACGCCGGTCTTTTTCCGCCAGGAACGGCCGGGACTTCATGGAAAAATCTTTAAAATGTACAAATTCCGTACCATGACGGACGCCAGGGATGCGGATGGCAATCTGCTGCCGGATGCAGAGCGCAGAACCGAGTTCGGACAGATGCTGAGAAAGACCAGTCTCGATGAACTGCCGGAGCTGATCAATATCTGGAAGGGCGATATGAGCCTCATCGGACCGCGCCCACTGCTGGTGAAATATCTGCCATACTATACGCCGGAGGAAAATATCCGGCATGACGTGCGTCCGGGTCTTACGGGGTTGGCACAGGTGCACGGCAGAAATACCTGCATCTGGGAAGAACGGTTCCGCTATGACAGAGAATATGTGGAGCATCTGACCTTCGGAATGGACTGTAAGATTATCTGGCAGACCATAAAGACGGTGCTGAAGGCTTCGGACATTGTAGCACCCGGAGTGATGGAGGATTTTGATGATTACAGGAAAAAACAGCGTGCCAACGCCGGTGTACAGGCTTCCGCTTCTGGAGAAGGAAAATGAACTGTATGTAAAGAGGGATGATCTCTATCCCCTGTCTTTTGGCGGCAATAAAGCCAGAAAGGCAGAACTGTTCTGGCAGGATCTGGAAGCACAGAAAAGTGATCATGTGGTAACTTACGGAACCAGCAGTTCCAACCACTGCAGGGTCATTGCCAATCTGGCGGCCATGCATGGACTGCCCTGCACCATTATTTCTCCGGAACAGAAGAGTGGGGAGACCTTTAACTCGGATCTCATGAAACTGTTCGGGGCGAAGATCATTGTGACTCCGGTGGATCATGTAAAAGAGACCATTGATGAGACCATGGAAGCGCTGCGGCAGCAGGGTTATACGCCTTATTTTATTATGGGCGGCGGCCATGGAAATATTGGCACCCAGGCTTATGTGAATACCTATGAGGAAATTCTGGCATTTGAAAAAGAGGCCGGGATCAGATTTGATTATATGTTCCATGCGTCCGGTACCGGTACCACTCAGGCAGGGCTGGTGTGCGGACAGCTTCTTCACGGAGATCTGGAACGGAGAATTACCGGAATCAGCATTGCCCGGAAGAAGCCTTATGGAAGAGATGTGGTCGTGCAGAGCGTGAAGGATTATCTGCAGGCGGCAGGAAAAGAAGATCTGTACCGGGATGACCTAGTGGAGTTCGTGGATGATTATACGGGAGCCGGATATGGTACGGACAATGATGCGGTGAGCTGCTGTATTCGGGAAGTGCTGGTGAAGGCCGGATTTTCCCTGGATCCTACGTATACAGGGAAAGCATTCTGGGGCATGCAGGAATATCTGAAGGCCCATGAAATCAGGCAGAAAAAGGTTCTGTTCATCCATACAGGCGGCGGACCGCTGTTTTTTGATTATCTGGAAAAGGAATATCGCGGGAAGGTGTAAAGCGCACATGGTAAATATTTTAGTTTTGAGCTGCGGCACAAGAAATAAAATCATACAGTATACGAAAAAAGCACTGGAAGGAAAAGGACTGGTCATTGCCACGGATATGAGTCCCAATGCACCGGCGCTTTACGAGGCGGATAAGCACTATATTGTTCCGCGGATGACAGCCCCGGGATATCTGGACGTGATCTATGATATCTGCAGAAAAGAGCAGATTACCGGTGTCTTTTCCTTGATTGATCCGGAATTGTCCCTGCTGGCAGAGCACGAGGAAGATTTCCGGAAGCTGGGAGTTACCATCATCGGTTCGTCTTATGAACTGTGTGAGCGGACTCTCGACAAGTGGCAGATGTATGAATGGCTGACGGAGCATGGCTATGCCTGCGCCAGAAGTTATGTGGATAAGGAAGCATTCTTTGAAGAGGTGGAGAAAGAGCTTATTCATTATCCGGTCTTTGTAAAGCCGGTGCGTGGAAGCGCCAGCATCGCCATCTCCAAAGTGTACGATAGAGAGACAGTAGAATTATTATTTGCCCATACGGAAGGCCTGATGATTCAAGAATTCCTGCAGGGACAGGAAATCGGAGCAGACTGCTACATTGACCTGGTAAGCGGGGAGTTGATCTCCGTCTTTACGAAGAAAAAGCTGGTCATGAGAGCCGGAGAGACGGATAAGGGTGTCTCCTTCAAGGATGAGAAGCTGTTTGAGCTGATTGGAAAATTTGTAAAGGAAAGCGGTTTCCGCGGACAGATTGATATCGATATTTTCGACTGCGGCGGAACTTACTATATATCCGAAGTAAATCCCAGATTCGGAGGCGGTTATCCCCATGCCTATGAATGCGGCGTGAACCATTTCGATTATATTGTGAAGAATCTGGAAGGACAGGCCAACAGCCCGAAGATCGGTGCTTACGAAGAAGGTCTTGTCATGATGAAATACAACGAGATTATGATACGCAGGGAGAATGAGAATCATCGTTTATGAAAAAGTTATGGATTTTAAATCACCATTCCGGGCTGGAAGGTGACCGGCATTTTGAACTGGCAAGAGAGTTTGTATCCCAGGGCGTGGAAGTGGTAGTGTTCATGTCTTCCTACAGCCACAGAGGAGAGAAATATCTCTATGAAAAAGAAGCGGTGGTTCGGAAGATTCAGGACGGACTGACCTATGTATTTCTGCATACGGATCCGCCTTATCATGGAAATGGTGCGGCGCGGATTCTGAATATGATTTCCTACTGCCGACTCATGAAAAAGTATGAGAAGAAATTTTATGAGCGGTTTGGAAAGCCGGATGCGGTCATTGGTTCTTCCGTGCATCCCTTTGCATGGGAAAGTTCCTGGCGCATTGCCAGACAGAATCGGATTCCGTTTATCTGTGAGATTCGGGATTTCTGGCCACTTTCCTTTATCGAAATGTATGGCTGGTCCAAATTCCATCCCGTCTGCCTTCTGTTTTCCGCACTGGAGCGGAGAGCTTATAAGAGAGCGGATGCCATTGTGACGACCATGGAATTTGGCTACAAATATCTGGTGCAGTTCCCTTATGTGAAACGGAACCGGGTATTCTGGATTCCCAACGGATACCACACAGAGCAGATTGATGAGGTACTGGAAAAGGGCGAAGTAACCCTTCCCAAGGAACTGGATCAGTACCTGACGGAACACTGGTGTGCGGTCTATACAGGAAGCTTTGTGGATTCGGAATGTCTGCTGGATATGCTGGATACGGCAGCCTGGATGAAGCAGCAGGGAATGGATGAGATCCATTTTGCACTCATTGGCGACGGCCATCTGAAAGCGCAGATGGAGGAGAGGATTCAGAAGGAACAGCTGACCAATGTGAAGGTATTTTCCAGAATTGAGAAAAGTCAGGTGGCGGTGGCACTTTCCAAAGCGAAATGCTGTATCGCCGCTTTGAAGGACGACCGGGTATTGAATGACCTGGGATTGAGCCTGAATAAATTAAATGATTACCTGTATTCCGGTAATCCCACCGTCTTTGCCTGTAATTCCCAGAATGTGGTGGCGGAATCCGGCGGCGGTTATGTGGTACCCTGCAGTGATCCGAAAGCCTATGGGGAAGCGCTCATGAAGGTTTATCATATGACGGACGAGGAGCGGACAGCCATGGGCGAACGGGGACGGAAAGAAATCCGGGAACATTACAATTACGCACTTCTGGCGAAGGACTATCTGAAGATACTGACAGACTGTGAGAAAAGCAAAGGAGAACGAAGATGAAGCAGTTACTCTTAAATAAAATCGAAAACAGGGAGATCGTGGTAGGCGTCATCGGTCTCGGTTATGTAGGACTGCCCCTGGCAGTGGAAAAAGCCAAGGCAGGATTTAAAACCATCGGCTTTGATGAGCAGGAAGTAAAGGTAAAGATGGTCAATGAAGGTCATAACTACATCGGTGATGTAGTAGATAAAGATCTGAAGCGTCTGGTGGAGGAAGGAAGACTTTCCGCTACGTCTGATTTCAGTTTTATCAAGGATGTGGATTTCATCGCTATCTGTGTGCCAACTCCGCTGGATATCCATCAGGAGCCGGATCTCAGCTGTGTGAGAGAGTCTACCAAATCCATTTCCAAATATCTGACGAAGAATACCATGGTAGTTCTGGAGTCTACTACTTATCCGGGAACCACCGAGGAACTGGTAAAACCGATTCTGGAGGAAGGTTCCGGACTGAAGTGTGAAGAAGATTTCTATCTGGGATTCTCTCCGGAGCGTGTAGATCCGGGCAACCTGATTTATAAGACCAAGAATACTCCGAAGGTCATCGGCGGCGTGGGTAAGGATGCAACAGAAGTCATTGCAGCCATGTACCGGACCGTTCTGGAGGGAGATGTAAAAGAGGTTTCATCCCCGGCCATTGCCGAGATGGAGAAGATTCTGGAGAATACTTACCGGAATATTAACATCGGTATGATCAATGAGCTTGCCATGCTGTGCAACGAGATGGGCATCAGCATCTGGGAGGTGATTGAGGCAGCCAGCACGAAACCTTATGGTTTCCAGGCCTTCTATCCGGGCCCGGGACTGGGGGGACACTGCATCCCTCTGGATCCGTACTATCTGTCCTGGAAAGCAAGAGAGTATGGCTTCCACACATCCATGATTGAGAGCTCCATGATGATCAATGACAAGATGCCGGCCTACTGCGTAGAGCGTGCGGGAAAAGTACTGAACCGCCATAAAAAAGCGCTGAACGGTTCCAAAGTACTGGTGCTGGGCGTGGCTTACAAGCAGGATATTGACGATTACCGGGAGAGCCCGGCACTGCGTGTCATCGAGGAACTGGAGCACACGGGAGCAGAAGTGGTTTACTTCGATCCGTGGGTAAGACAGTACAAATACAAAGGCCAGGTGCGTGACAGCGAACCGGAACTGACTGCAGAACTGGTGGAGAGCGCCGATCTGGTTATGATAACGGCAGCTCACACCAATGTGGATTATGAGTTCGTGCAGCAGCATGCCAAAGCCATTTTTGATACAAAGAATGTCATGAAAAACATCAAGAACAGAGAGAATATCGAGGTATTATAGAAATGAAATATGCACTGATCGGATGCGGCCGTATTGCAACGAATCATGTGAAAGCGGTTGTGAACAATGAACTGGAATTTGCAGCAGTCTGCGATGTGATTCCGGAGCAGATGGAAGCACTGCTGGCAAAACACGGACTGGAAAAAGACAGTTCCATTGCCAGATATACAGACTATAAAAAGATGATTGAGGAAGTACAGCCGGAGCTGGTCGGCATTGCCAGCGAGAGCGGTATTCATGCAGAGATCGCTCTGTACTGTATTGACCATAGTGTAAACTGCATCATTGAGAAACCCATTGCCATGAGCATGGAGGATGCGGATGAGATCGTCCGCCGTTCCGAGGAGAAGCATGTGAAAGTGGCTGCCTGCCATCAGAACCGTTTTAACATTGCGGTGCAGGAGGCGAGAAAAGCCCTGGAAGCAGGACGTTTCGGAAAGCTTTCTCACGGTTCTGTTCATGTGCGCTGGAACCGAAATCAGAATTATTATGATCAGGCTCCCTGGAGAGGCAAATGGGCTTCTGACGGCGGCGCGCTGATGAATCAGTGTATTCACGGGATCGACCTGTTACGATGGATGTTCGGCGATGAGGTAGAGGAAGTCTATGGTTCCACCAGACAGCAGTTCCATCATTATCTGGAGGCAGAGGATGTGGGCATGGCAGTGGTCAAATTCAAGAACGGCGCCATCGCTACCATCGAAGGAACTACCAATGTTTATCCGCAGAACCTGGAGGAGACACTGTACATCTTCGGAGAGACCGGTACAGTGAAAATCGGCGGAAAATCCACCAACAATATTGATGTGTGGGATTTTGCGGACGAGACCGAGAAGGACAGCGCCAACAAGCATCTGGAGGAAGCAACCAGCAATGTGTACGGCAATGGACATACCAGCCTGTATGCGGATATGATGGATGCCATCCGGAAGGACAGAAAGCCTTATGTGGATGCAGTCGCAGGCAGAAATGCGCTGGAGATGGTACTGGCGATCTATAAGAGCCAGAAAGACGGCATGCCGGTGAAGCTGCCGCTGAAGAATTTTAAGAGTACGGATATGACAGGGGAATTTTCGGAGAACTAGTTTATGAAAATGACGAAGAAAAAAGGATGGCTCTGCCTGTTGTTACTGCTTCCATTGCTGTTGGAAATCTTTATATTTAATTTTTCCGCGGTGAAAGGGCTGGTGGCAGGCCACAAAGAGACCGAATTTACAGCCACTTTGTCCAGAGGAATTAAAGAGTGGGATGATGGAAGACTTCAGTGTCTGAACGGAGAACGCTGTTATGAAGAACTGACGGATTTCTCTCAGAATGTACACAGCCTTTATGTGGATGCAGGAAGTCCGGACGGATATGTGACAGTGGAAATCTACGGAAAAGATGAGGGAAATGCCCGCTATTATCTGATGGGTACCCAGAATATTGTAGAAGGCGTAGAAGAAAGCAAATGGATTGATCTTCATTTTTACGGACAGGCAGACAGTATCAAGATTAGTTTTGATGTGGTTCATAACGGATTCTTCTGGGTAAATGAGGTAGGAGTCAATCAGGCAAAACCGTTGTTCTTCCATCTGGACAGAGTGCTGTTGATTTATGCAGTCCTTGGAATTCTGTATTTCCTGCGAGGAAAAAATGAGAAAATCTGGGGCATTTCTTTTGAGGAAGGATGCAAAAATAAGAAGTGCATCGGAGCGGTGCTGGCAGTCATGCTGATGCTGTGTATTGGCATGGCCGGCATGGTGCAGTTAAATACATTCAGCCCCCGTGGCGGGCAGATTCATCAGGAACTGACGAAAGCCATTATGGATGGCAGGCTGTATCTGGATGAAGAACCGCCGCAGTACCTGGAGGAAATGGATAACCCTTATGATTTTAACCAGCGAGAATATCTGCAGGTAAGACATAAGGATCAGCCGGAGTACAAATGGGATTATGCGTATTATAATGGTAAATATTACATCTATTTTGGTATCCTTCCGGTATTATTGATTTATCTTCCGGTCTATGCGCTGACGGGAATCATGCTCCGCACAGACCTGGTGGTGGGAATGCTGAGTATTCTGCTGATAGGAGCCTGTTTCTGGCTGGTACGCGAGATATTCAGCCGATGGTTCCGGTTCAACTCCTGGCTCTTATATCCGGTATTGGCAACGGCGCTGTTCTTTGGAACGGGTGTGACGGTACTTATGCGAAATCCGGCAGTGTATGAGACTTGTATCATTATGGGTCTGGTATCTGCTTTGGCGGGACTTGCAAGCTGGATCCGGGCCGGACAGGGAGAAAAACTGAAGCTCCGGTATCTGTTGCTGGGATCACTTCTGATTGCCAGTACAGCAGCCAGTCGTCCGCAGTTTTTGCTGACCATGGTATTTGGTCTGGTATTGTTCCTGCCGGAATTTGTGGAGGAGAAGCGTTTCCGCCCGGTGAAGAACTGGAAGCAGATTCTGAGCCTGTGTATTCCGTTTGTTGTAATTGCAGCAGTTGTCATGACGTATAATTATGTGAGATTCCAGTCTCCGTTTGAGTTTGGATCTACGTACAACCTGACGACCAATGACGTTACACACAGGGGCTGGAATCTGGCACGCGTGGGAAATGGAATTTATGAGTATTTACTGCGTCCGCTTCACGTGACAACACAGTTTCCGTTTTTGAGTTTCCAGGAACTGGAGACAGGATATGTGGGACAGACTGTCTATGAGCCGCATTTCGGCGGAGCTATCTGGTATAATCCGCTGATTTTCCTGATCTTTGGTGGAGTTTTGTTCCGGAAAAAGAACGATTCCGAACAGAAAAACAGATCGGTATTGAGAGCCATGGTTCTTGCATCTGTCATCAGCATTGTGATTATGATTGCAGCAGATGCCAATATGGGAGGCATTGTAGAGCGGTATCAGGCGGATTTCCTGTGGTTATTGTATCTTGTAATCATCATTTGTGTTGTTACAAAGTTAAATGGAATGAAGGATATCGGACAGAAGGCGTCCTTAAGGAATAAAATTCTTGTAATGACAATATTAACCATATTCCTGAATTTTCTGCTTTTGTGGATTGATGGTATTTATGATGTATTTGATAATAATTTAGATGTCTATACCAATCTGAAATATTTATTTGAATTCTGGAGATTTTAAAAATGCTGAAAGTATGTGAAATCAGTGCAAAAGCATTATTACAGGATCGTTTTCCGGCAGAGACCACAGACTTTACCATCTGGGGCGTCTCTGATCCGGAAGCGCCGGAAGATCACAGCGTGATCTTTGTGAAGAACAGTATTTCGGAAACCTGCAGTGAGGTAAAAGAAAGCATCTTCATTACAAAGGAAGAGACAGAGCTTTCTCTGGATGTGTCCTCTGTGCAGTTAAAAAGCAACATGCCGAAAAATCTGTACGGCGAGCTGCTGCTCCGGATGGAGCGCATGATGCCGGGCGAAGACCTGTTTATGAAAAATGGAAGCTACGTCAGCGCAGGCGCAAAGCTGGGAAAAAATGTGAGTATTGCCCCCTTCTGCGTTATTGGCAGGGATGTAGTGATTGGAGATAACTGCGAGATCGGTGCGGGAACCATTATTAAAGACCATGTGCGGATCGGAAATGATGTCCAGATCAAGGAACACTGTATCATCGGTGTGGAGGATGCGGATATTTACCGCCCGGAATCCGGTGAGTGCCGGACCCTTCCCCATCTGGCCGGAACCATCATTGAAGATGGCTGCCTTCTGTTGGCAGGAGCTGTTCTGGCAGCAGGCGATACCAGACCGACCATCCTTGGCAAAGGTTCTATGATCGGACTGGTAGGAGATGTGGGACATAACTGCCGGATTGGTGAGGAGACGCTGATCAGCGGAAAATCCAGTATTTCCGGACATTGCCAGGTGGGAAATCATACCTATGTGGCACCCATGTCCGTGACCACCAACCGGATCAGCGTAGGCGATCATGCCTATCTGGGGATCGGTGCAGTGGCTATCAAGGATGTACCGGAAGGCGAGAAACAGTTTGGAAATCCGGCGCGGAAAGTACCGGAATTCAAGAAGAAATAGAGAGGTTCAATTCCATGCAGATTCAGAATATTTTGAATTATCTGGAAGCCAGTGCGGCTTCCTGCCCGGAGAAAGCGGCGTTTGAAGATCTGGAGCACAGCTTTACCTTTGCACAGGTGCTTGCAAATGCCAGAAGGATGGGAAGTGCCCTGGCGGCAGAACTTTCCCCCAACGCACCGGTATCGGTGTTTATGGAGAAGGAAGCGTGGACGTTGAATGTGTTTATGGGAGCAGTCTGTGCAGGCTGCTTTTATACGTTAGTGGAGCCGGAACTTCCGGTGGAACGGGTACGGCTTATTCTGGAGACACTGGACGCGCAGGTGCTGGTGACCACGGAAAAATTAAAAGAAAAAGCAGAGGGACTGGGATTCCAGGGAAAAATTCTGCTGGCGGAAGACCTGGTGCAGACGGAAGTGGACGAGTCACTTCTGGAAGCGCGCAGAAAAGGAGCCTGTGATACGGATCCGCTGTATGCCATGTTCACTTCCGGATCCACTGGAGTGCCCAAAGGAGTGGTGGTATCCCATCGTTCGGTTATTGACTTTACGGAGCATTTTACAGAGATCTTCGGATTTACTTCCGAGGATGTCATTGCCAATCAGGCGCCCTTTGATTTTGATGTGTCAGTGAAGGATCTTTACCCTACGCTCAAATGTGGCGCTACCATGGAAGTGATTCCAAAGAAATTTTTCTCGGTGCCTAAGAAACTGATAGATTTCCTTGATGATCGGAAAGTGACGAGCCTTACCTGGGCGGTATCGGCTCTGTGTATCATTTCCATGTTAAAAGGATTCCGGTACAAAGTGCCGGGAAGCATTCGGAGAGTCATGTTCAGCGGCGAGGTCATGCCGGTGAAACATCTGAACTACTGGAGAAGTTATCTGCCGGAGGCCCGGTATGTGAACCTCTATGGACCTACAGAGATTACCTGTAACTGTACTTATTACGAGATCAAAAAGGATTTTACGGAGGAAGAGCAGATTCCTATCGGAATTGCATTTCCAAATGAGCGGGTATTTCTGCTGGATGAGGAAGACCATCTGGTGACAGCAGAGCAGACCGGCATGCTGGGAGAAATCTGTGTGACGGGTACGGCACTGGCTCTTGGCTATTATGCCAATCCAGAGAGGACGGCGGAGGTCTTTGTACAGAACCCGTTGAATCACTGGTATCTGGAACCTATGTACCGGACCGGAGATCTGGGAAGATATGGAGAGGACGGGGAACTTTATTATGCCACCCGCAAGGATTTCCAGATCAAGCATATGGGACACCGCATTGAGCTGGGAGAAGTGGAGGCAGCCTGCCAGGCGCTGGAAGGCATTTCCAGAGTCTGCTGCATCTATGATGAACCCAATACAAAGATCATTGCATTTTATGTAGGAGAACTGGAATCCAAAGAGATCATACAGGGCATGGGAGAAAAGCTGCCCCGGTTTATGATTCCCAATGTATTTCAGAAGGTGGAGGCCATGCCGCTGACCAAGAATGGAAAGATTGACCGGAAAGCATTGATGGCGTCTTATGAGGAAAGGAAATAATATGGACGAGAGACAACTGGAAAATTTAGCTGTGTCGCTGAAGACACCGTCCTTTGTATTTGATACGGATATTTTGAAAGCAAGGGTCACTCATGTGGCGGAAAAGGTAGCGCCGGCAAAGCTCTGTTTTGCCATTAAGGCCAATCCATTTTTACTGCATGCCATGGATGCAGAAGTGAAGCGCTATGAAGTGTGCTCTCCGGGAGAATTCCACATCTGTGTGAAAAATGGCGTGAACATGGAGAAAATCGTGCTCTCCGGTGTCAATAAGGAATATGAAGATGTCCGTTATGCCATGGAACAGGGAGTACAGCATTTTACAGCAGAATCACAGCAGCAGTTTTATCTGGTGAATCGCTGTGCGGAGGAACTGGATCGGCAGGGACAGATTTTACTTCGGGTGACCAGCGGCAATCAGTTCGGTATGAGCGAAGCGGATGTGACAGAGTTGATTCAGAAGAGAGCGGAATATCCCCATCTGACCATCCGGGGACTGCAGTATTTTACCGGAACCCAGAAAAAACAGATCAAAAAGATTGCCGGAGAAGTGGCATATATCGAGGATTTCATCCAGAGACTGGAGCGGGAAGAAGGATTTGTAAGCCAGGAGCTGGAGTTCGGTCCGGGACTGGGCGTTCCGTATTTTACCAAGGATGACTTTGAGGAAGATGAAAAGCTCCTGGATGTATTTACGGAGATTTTTAAGGAGAAGCGTCCTTATGAGGTGATTTTCGAGATGGGCAGATTCCTGACCGCTTCCTGCGGCTATTATCTGACGAAGATTATGGATCAGAAAGTCAATGATGCGGTGAATGTGTGTATCGTGGACGGTGGCATCAACCATGTGAATTATTATGGACAGAATATGGCCATGAAGACACCGATTCTCTCCTATTTTCCGCAGCATGAACTGGAGGAGAAGGAGACCGAGTGGACGGTCTATGGTTCCCTTTGTACGGTGTCAGATATTTTATTGAAAAAACTGGTGTTAAAGGATGCCAGAGTGGGAGACTATCTGGTGTTCCACAATATCGGTGCTTACTCTGTGACGGAAGGAATCTATCTCTTCTTAAGCAGAAACATGCCGGCCATCTATCTTTACAGTGAAGAGAAGGGGACAGAGCTGGTGCGTGACCAGCTGGAAACCTGGACTTTAAATATGTGTAACTATTCAGAGCCATGCAAAACTGCGTTCTGTGAATGCTTGCATTCAGGCAGATAAGCAGTTTTATATGGCGAAGTAACCACATGAGCAAAAGTAAAGCTGCGTAGCAGCGATTTTGCGAATGGGGTTCTGAATAATTACACATATGTAAACATTGCCATGTATCAGGGTTCGTGTTAAAATAACTTGAATCTGGCGACAGAACTATTTTTTGGAGAGAGAAAACAATGGAAGAATTAATGGAATTATTGGCTTCTTTAAAGCCGGAAATTGATTTTGAGACAGAAAAAGAACTGATTGATGACGGACTTCTGGAGTCTTTTGACGTGATCACCCTGATTGCAGAGCTGGAGGATCAGTTCGAGGTGGAGATCCCGGCAGAGGAAATTGTACCGGAGAATTTTAACTCAGCAGAGGGCATCTGGAATCTGCTGCAGCGGATCAAAGGAGAGGATTAATATGCAGTTTCGCGATCTGAAGAAACAGTATCAGGTATTGAAAAAGCCCATGGATGAGGCCATCAGCAAGGTACTGGAGGCATCCAATTATATCAGCGGCACACAGGTGGCAGAGCTGGAGGAAAAGCTTGCCGCATATGTGGGAGTGAAGCACTGCATTACCTGCGGCAATGGAACTGACGCACTGACGCTGGCTCTTATGATCTGGGGCATCGGAGAAGGAGATGCGGTCTTTGTACCGGACTTTACCTTTTTCTCTTCTGCGGAGACGGTTGCCTATGAAGGAGCCACACCAGTCTTTGTGGATGTGCTGGAAGATACCTTTAATATGGATCCGGACAGCCTGGAACGTGCGGTAAAAGCGGTTCTGGCAGAGGGAAAATTAAAACCGAGAGTGATTGTAACAGTGGATCTCTTCGGGCTTCCGGCGGATTACGACCGGATTCGGAAGATTGCGGATCAGTATGGAATGTATATTCTGGAGGATGGCGCCCAGGGATTCGGCGGCGTTTTCCATGGAAAGCGTGTGGGAAGCTTTGGTGATATCAGCACCACTTCCTTCTTCCCGGCCAAACCGCTGGGATGCTACGGAGACGGCGGCGCAGTCTTTACAGACAATGACGAATGGGCTGCTCTCTTAAAATCCTACCGGATTCATGGAAAAGGAACCGGAAAATATGATAATGTACGAATCGGCATGAACTCCCGTCTGGATACCATCCAGGCTGCGGTTTTGCAGGTGAAATTACAGGCATTTGAGGACTATGAGCTGGAGGATGTGAACCGGGTGGCGGCTGTGTACACAGAGCAATTAAAAGACTGTGTGAAAGTGCCGGAGATTCCGGAAGGGAACGGTTCTGGCTGGGCACAGTACAGCATTCTTCTGAAAAATAAAGAAGAGCGGGACAGCCTGCAGGCTTACTTAAAAGAACAGGACGTTCCGTCCATGATTTACTATCCAAAAGGAATGCATCAGCAGACTGCTTTTGCAGGATGTGAACTCTACGGAGAAACATTTAAAGTATCGGAAGATATCTGCGGACGGGTACTGGCGCTGCCGCTGTCTCCGTATCTGACAGAGGAAGATCAGCAGAAGGTCATCCGGCTGATCCGTGAAAAAACAGGAGCAAATGCATGAAAATATTATTGGTATCCTATGATTACTATGGGTATGACGGACGTGTCCGGGAACTGATCAAAGTGGCGAAAGACCTGGGCGACGTGACCTATATTACCCGCGGCGACGGGGATGAGCAGCCTCAGGAAAAGCAGCATATTGTTTATAGAGACCATGGATATATGGATTTTATCCGCTTCTGTGGCCGTCAGGCGAAGAAACTGGGAAAACTGGATCTGATTTTTATTGATAACCGCAAGGGAATTATCCCCGGCTATCTGGCAAAAAAGATCAGCGGGGCGAACTATGTGGTGCAGGACTGCCGGGAGCTTTACAGCATCCGCAGTGCGTCCGGTATCCCGGGAAAGATTGGCTGTCTGGTGGAGAAAATGTTTACCAGGCATTCAGATGTGGTCATTGCAGCCAATGCCTTCCGTGCCAGAATCATGGTAAAAATGTTCGGCCTTAAGAAAGTGCCGCTGAACTATGAAAATATCCGGAGACTGGAGTATTCCGGTTCGGAGGCAAAAGCACATGTGGAGGAAGAGTGTCGGGAGTTTTTCAAAGAGAAAAAATTCCGCATTATTTCCACGGCAGGCTGTGACGTCAGCCGTACCACCTCCCGCATGGTACAGGCTATGAAGGGATTAGGCGAAGACTATGAACTGTTCCTCATTGGAGAAAGTGATGAGGAGGATGAACTGATTATCCGGGAGACCATCCGCCATCTGGGACTGACCAATGTAAAGATTTTCCCGCGGATGGATCAGGATCATCTGAAATATTTTATTGAGAATAGTCAGGTGGGTATGGTGACCTATCACCAGCACGACCTGAATAACAAATACTGCGCCAGCGGCAAGATTTATGAGTTCCTTTTTGAAGGAAAGCCGGTGGTGACCTCCACTAACCCGCCCCTTGCTGATTTCTGCGGCAAGTATGGCATCGGTATTGCGGAGGACAATTATGAGCAGGCCATCCGGATCATTGCAAAGCGGTATGACGAGTGGCAGCAGGCAGTAGAGAACTTTACTGCCCGCGTTCATGTGGAGAAGAATAATGAGAAACTGGCGGAGCGCATTCGCCGGAGACTGGAGGAAGTACAGTCATGAAAAAAGTGATGCTGGTATTCGGCACACGCCCGGAGGCCATTAAAATGTGCCCTCTGGTCAATGAACTGAAGAGCAGAAAAGAAATCGAGACGGTAGTCTGCGTCACCGGACAGCACCGGCAGATGCTGGATCAGGTACTGGAAGCATTTGATGTGGTTCCGGACTATGATCTTTCTATTATGAAAGACCGTCAGACGTTATTTGATGTGACGACCAATATTCTGAACCGGATTAAAGAAGTGCTGGAGGAAGTGCATCCGGATGTGGTGTTGGTACATGGAGATACCTCTACCACGTTTGTGACGGCTCTGGCCTGCTTCTATCTGCAGATTCCGGTAGGACATGTGGAAGCAGGACTTCGTACCTACAACATTTATTCTCCATATCCGGAAGAATTCAACAGACAGGCGGTCAGTATTATTTCCGCTTACAATTTTGCACCGACGGAACTGTCGAAACAGAATCTTCTGAAAGAGGGTAAGAATCCTGATAGTATCTATGTAACGGGAAATACAGCTATTGATGCGCTGAAGACAACGGTCCGCGCTGATTATACCCATCCGGAGCTGGAGTGGGCGAAAGGCAGCCGTCTCATTATGATTACGGCTCATCGCCGGGAAAATCTGGGTGAACCCATGAAGCATATGTTCCGCGCTATCCGCCGGGTATGCGATGAGCATCCGGATGTGAAGGCTATTTATCCTATCCATATGAATCCGGTAGTCCGGGAGACCGCCCGCGAAATTCTGGGAGATGATGAGCGGATTCATATTATTGAGCCTATGGATGTACTGGACTTCCATAATTTTCTGTCCAGAAGTTTTCTGATTCTGACGGACAGCGGCGGAATTCAGGAGGAGGCTCCTTCTCTTGGAAAACCGGTTCTGGTTATGCGGGATACCACGGAGCGTCCGGAAGGCATCAAGGCCGGTACACTGAAGCTGGTGGGCACCGATGAACAGGTGATCTATGAGAATTTCAAGCTTCTGCTGGAAAATGAGGAAGCTTACAAGGCTATGAGCACAGCCAGCAATCCTTATGGGGATGGCTTTGCATGTAAGCGGATTGCAGATATTCTGGAAGGAAAAGCATGAGCATTTATTTCGTAGTATTTCTTCTGCTGGCGGCAGGTACTCTTCTGGAGTACTTCCGTCCGCAGACAAAAACATATGCATACTGGATCTGCTGGGCGGCCATGACTGGCTGCCTTTGCTTCCGGTTCGGACAGGGAACGGATTATGTGACCTATCAGGGACTGTATGAGACGATTCCGGTGGCCATCGATCTGTCCCTGGGATATATCTGCGGATTTTATCCGGAGATCGGGTGGAGACTTTTATCGGCAGCGTTTAAACTGTTTAACGCGCCTTTCTGGGTATTTGCTTCAGCGCTTGGTCTGGTGGAAATGCTGCTTCTTCATCGGTTCGTGAAACGGTTCGTACAGGGAAGGACAGCAGGTCTTTTTATGCTGTATCCGGTACTGTATCTCACCTATATGGTATCAGGACTCCGTCAGGGACTGGCGGTCTGCCTGTTCCTGGGAGTTGCATTACCATTCCTCATGGAGCGGAAATGGATTGCCTATGTGGTGACCATTCTTATTACATTTTCGTTCCATCGGGTGGCACTGGCCTGGCTGGTGCTGATTCCGGCGGCATATCTGCCGGTGAGTGTCATGATGGCATTGGCAGGACTTTCCGCAGCGGGCGGATTGGTTTTACAGATCGATCCGGTAGAGCAGTTGCTGGCACGGCTGATTCCTGTTTACCATGTACAGAAATTTCTGCTGGCCGGGGAAGTCAGTTGGTTTGCCATCGGAGAGCGTCTGACAGCGGCAGCAGTATTAACTGTTCTCTACCTTTGGACACGGAAACATATGGATAAGATTCGCCCGGAGACAGAGGTTCTGTGGAAAACCTATCTGTGCGGCGTCTGCGCTTATTTGTTATTATGCAGTAGTTCTTACTATGCCAGCCGCTATGGCGCTATTTTCAAAGTAGTGGAATGTGCGCTGGTGGTGGATCTGACCATGGGACAGGAAAAAATACAGAGGGCTGTGGCCATTTTCTTTTTCTGTCTGACTTGCCTAATGGGCGTGAAAAACTTAAACGCCATGACCAATGAGGGCGGTTATGCAAAACTGGGCTATCATTTCTGGAACCATCCGTATGTATCCATTTTCGATCAGGAGAAGATCGAGGAGTACTTTGGATATGAAGATCGGGTTCAGGTGATTTATGATGCCAATATTGAGGATCAGGAACTCTGGAGACTGGAAAAATAGAGGAGCAGAAGTATGTTACTGGAAACTATTTTGACGGCAGTGTTGTTTTTTGTGGGGACAATGCTCAGCGGTTATGCGATTCGTCATATTTTAAAATTAAAACAGGAAGGATTCCTGTTTTCTATATTAGTTGGATGCATGGGCTGGTGGGCGCTGATGGAAGTGATTCTCATTCCCATGACCATGAAGCTGGTACCTTTCCATACATTTGTGTGGGTCTATACGGCAGCAGCAGGAGTACTGACCGTCGCAGGTCTGTTCAGCTGGCGGGAGATTCTGGAGGACGGAAAAGCACTGGCCTCCGGCTGGAAACAGAATCTGACACTGGGACATCTGGCAGCGGTGCTGTTAATCATCTGGCAGTTATATTATCTCGCCCATCATATGTATCTGGAGTGGGATGATACCTACTATGTGAATCTGGCCAATACGGCATTGACCACGGACAAAATTTACTGGGTCTATCCGGAGACGGGAACCTTTGCGGATTTTGACAAGCGTTATGTGTTATCTCTGTGGCCGATCTTTTATGCATGGCTTTCCAAACTGACGGGTGTGCTGCCGACCATGATGGCCCATACCATTCTGCCTTGGCTGATTCTGCCTGTGGCCTATCTGGTCTATGTGCTGATCGGGAGAAAGCTGTTTCCGGAAGATCATCAGCTCCAGGGCATGTTTCTTGCCATGGCGGTGATGCTCCATCTGTTTATGAGTGGAGAACATACGGCAGGACTTACATTTTTAAGTATTACACCCTGGGTGGGAAAAGGCATTCTGGCGACGATTCTCATTCCGGCGCTGTTTTACTGGATTCTGCGGACGGCAGAGAAAGAGCAGACGGCGGATTTTGTACTGCTGGGACTTACCTGTCTGGCAGGATGCCTGTTGTCCTCCATGGGAATTATGCTGACTCCGGTATTTGTCGGCACAGCCATGCTGCTGGCGGGAATCCGGAAAAAGAGTATTCCGTATGTGGTGAAGGGGGCGCTGGCCTGCATTCCCTGTGTGATTCTCGGGATTTACTATATTATACTGACTCATTAGGAAAGGACTTCGTATGCAGAACTTTTTGGAAATTGCAAAAACAGATTTTACGGATACGTTCAGCGGCGCATGGATCTTTCCTATGTTACTGATTGGAATTGTATGGATTCTCTGGCAGGAAAAGGACTGGGTGCGGAAAATTCTGCTGGGAATTCTGCCGCTGGTATTTTTATTTTTCTATTGGTGCCCGCTGACCGGATTGTTTTTCATGAAGGCTCTGGGTGAAAATGTGTACTGGAGAATCCTGTGGCTCTTACTTCTGGCGGTGATTATTCCTTATGCGGGATGCCTGCTGCTGAAGCGGCTGTCCGGCGTCAGGAGACAGGTCGTCTTCCTGGTGTTGTTAGTGGTCATCGGTTTGGGCGGAAAATGCGTGCTTTCCTCTGAGTGGTTTGAAGTATCCACCAATGACTATAAGGTGCCGGAAAATGTCATGCAGATTGCAGATCTTCTGCCGGAAAATGTGCATGTGGTGGCATCCAACCGGCTGACACCGTATCTGCGGCTCCGGGATCCATCTCTGACGTTGGAATATGCCAGAAATGCTTTGCAGTATAATGTGCCCCAGGATAATATGGTAGGGCCTATGATTGAACTGTACTGGGCGCTGCAGGAAGAAGAGATTGATGTGAGCAAGGCAGCCCCGCTGGCAAAGGAAGAGGGCTGTACCTTTGTGATTGTCTCCAAGGGACATACCTATAATGGAAACTGGGAAGATTACGGGTACAAGCTGTACCACGAAACAGATGAATTTACGATTTTTGTAGATCAGGATTATGAGAGAGGACAGGATACAAGAAAATGGGAAGAATAAAAGGATTAAAGCCATTTGCAAAGACGTTTTTTGCACTGATTGCCGTATTTTTTCTGTCCATGACGCTGGTGTATTGCATTCCCACCTCATGGATTCAGGACAATGTGGAAAAATCAGTGGAGATACTGGAAAATGAGGGGGATTACCCCATGTATTTCTTTTACCGTCACAGCGGAATTGTAGACTTTCATACAGACAAACTGATGTATAACAGTCTGATTCAGAACCGTGATTATTATAATCCTATTCAGGCATCTGTAAGTGTGAACCAGTATCCACGTTACTGGCACGGATATCAGGTCATTTTACGGCCACTGACGGTGATTTTCCAGGTGCAGGAACTTCGGTTCCTGGGGATGTTTGTATTCCATCTGCTTTTCTTCTGGAGCGCCTGGTTGATGGCGAAGAAGTTAAAGCCGTCCATTGCCATGTGCTATGTGGCAGCGGTGACCAGTGGATATATCGTATTCCTTCCGATCTGCTTCCAGTTCTTTACGACATTTGCGGTTCTGTTTGGGGCGTTGATTGTGCTGCTGACCCGGTATAAGAAGGACAGTATCATGAATCTCATGCTGTACTTTTTTGTAGTAGGTATGGTGGAGAACTTCTTTGATTTTCTGACCTATCCGATTATTACGCTGGGAATTCCGCTGGTGGTACTGCTCTGGCTGAAGATCCGGGACAAGGCGGCAGATCTGAAAGAAAATCTGATTTTTACGGTAAAATCTTCCGTTTCCTGGGGACTGGGATATGCTCTGACCTGGATTGCCAAATGGGGCATTGCCACGGTAGTTCTGGGAGTCCGGTATTTCTGGAGAACCATGAGTGTGGTTCAGTACCGTCTGGAGGGAAGCGAAGACGAGCCGCTGGATCGGATTGGAACTCTGCAGAAGAACCTGAAGGCATGGATGAATGTACAGGACGGCGGAATCATCAGCTGGAGTAAAGTGGTCATGGTATTACTTCTGGTTGCGGTAATTCTGATTCTGGTGAAAAAGTTGAAGGACAAGAAGACCATTGCGGCCAGCCTGCCCATCGGACTGGTGGCATTGTATCCATATATCTGGTATCTGGCCATGTCCAACCATTCCCAGATTCATTACTGGTATACCTACCGGGCGCAGGTGCTGACCATGTTCGGTATTCTGGTGTTCGTTGCCTGCATTTTAAGGGAGAAGAAGCCGCGTGAAGAGTAGAGAAAAGAGAGACTGCTGGATCTATGCTATCTGTATGATGGTTCTGTCAGAAGCGTTCAGCTGGTTTCAGCCTATATATACCAATGTGGATAATTTTATTACCTCCATGGTCATCGGTGCAGTCTATGATAAAGATACGTACAGCATGGTGCTGAATCCGGTGCTTTGCTGGATCATGTCTTTCGTGGGAAAAGTACTTCCCACTGCAGATGCGTTTACATTGGTGACCAGGGTGGTATTGCTGGCAGGAATCGGATCCATCAGTTACTTTGTGGCATTGCACTTCCGACACTGGCCGGAACGGCTGTTTGCCGGGGCAATGTTGTTTTTACTGATCATTGAAATGAAGCTGTTCTCAGATTATTTTATGGTGTGGGCGGCATTCTTCACGTTCGTGGGAATGGTATGGCTGCTTCGCTCCATGAAGACAGAAGTGCATGGAAGCTGGATCGTGGCAGGTACTTTCTTCATCTGCTGTGGTCTTATGTGGAGACTGGGCGGTTTTGTACCCTTTATTCCGTTTCTGGTGTTAGGATGGGGCATGGACTTTCTCTTTGGCAGCAAAGGAAAAGATGCCAAAATACAGTATCTGAGGAAAACAGTCAGAGTATTCGGACCAATGGTTCTTTGCTTTGCTATTTTGCTCGGAATTGATTATGGATATAAACATTCAGAGAAATACGAGGACAGTGTCAATTTCTGTGATGTGGTCAGTACCATTGTAGACTATCCCATGGAAGAGTATGAAGCGGTGAAAGAATTGCTTCCGGAATCGGTAACGGAGAACGATTATATCAGTCTGACAGAGCATCTGTACGCAGATACGGAACGAATCACGACGGAGTACTGTCAGCAGATTGCAGATACAGGAAAAAGAGATGAGATTGTCATCAATCTCAAAGATATTTTTCAGAAAACCTATTCTCTGATTGCCCGATTGTATGGATTGAACAATTTCCGGGTCTGGTGTATCGGGTTGGTGCTTCTGGCGTTCTGGATGCTACTTTCACAGGCAGCCTGGTATGAAAAGCTGGAGATTGTATTCGCAGGCGGCGGGGCGTATCTGATGATGCTCTATCTGATGCTGGTGGGACGTCTTCCGGAACGTGGCATGCAGGTGATGCTGTATGCGGCGATGGGAATTCTGCTTGTAAGGGCATCTTCTGTGAAGACAGAGCAGCACATGCACAAGGCAGGAATTCTGCTGATGATTCTGTTCTGCGGTCTGATACTATGGCATCTGCCATCGGTCAGTTTCACCGGACATCAGTCTTTACTGGATGCGAAAACAGGAGCCGATGAGACACAATGGGAACAGACCTATGAGCCGGAGGATGCTGTTTACCTGTGGCGGACTTCGGAGCATCGGAAATATGCCATGCGTGATTTTATGGCACAGGGAAAACTCATGTCTGCAGATTTTATGAATCACAATCTGGCAGACGGCGGCTGGGATTTTAAGCAGGTATATTCCAAAGGTCAGATGGAGCGTCTGGGAGTAACGAATCCGATCCGGGCGTTGGCAGAGCGGGCACATACGTATTATGTGGCAGAGGACTGTCATGCAGTCTTGACTTATATTCGGGAACATTATGACGAAACTGCTCAGGCAGTACAGGTGAATGAATTAGACGGAATCCCGGTATGGCAATTTCAATAATCATATAAAAAAAGACGTCTGCTTAGTGCAGGCGTCTTTTTCGTACCATTCGGATCAGTTTCTGACCGAAGAAATGTTTCATAGTCTGTTTTCCGTAGAAAGAACACTCCCGTAGAAGCCAGGCGGGCGTTACATGAAAAATTCCCAGCTCCTTCTGCATACGGATTTTTTCTTTGTGAGAAAGCATTTTATTACGGTCGGAGAAACCGGCAATCTCATAGACAGAAATCGGAATGGGAAGATAGTCAAAGGAAACTCCTTTTATATACATGGCAAGGAAAAATTCGTGATCCGCACATACCCGGTAGGAAATGTCATAGGGATGTTCCAGTAACAGTTCCCGCTTTACGAAAACGGACTGATGACAGAATGCCATTTCGTAAGTCAGGTGTTCCAATGGGAGCGCTGGATATAATTTTGTCTGCCCCTCATAAATGCAGCGGGTATCTCCATATAAAATGGAGGCATCCGACGGGTGTGCAAATACCTGCTCCAAGGTAGTGGAGTCTGCAAGCAGATCTCCGGCGTTTAAGAACAGAAGCCATTTGCCATGGGCTTTTCGTGCCCCTTTATTCATGGCATCATAGATCCCCCGGTCTGATTCGGAGGAACAGAAAAATGGAATCTGTTTTGCGGAAAACAGCGGTTCCAGTTGGTTGAGAAAAGGAACGGTTCCGTCGTCAGATCCGCCGTCAATGACCAGATATTCAAAGTCTGTCCAGGTCTGTGAAAGAAGACTGTCTACCGTGGCGGACAGTGCTTCTTTGGCTCGGAAGCAGACAGTAATGACAGATAAGGCTGGCGTATCCATAAGTTACCTCGTTTCCCGATGGCGGGCATCATTCTCAGGCGTCATATGAGTGGTATCCCGGATGACAAACTGAGGACTGTTATTGAGACAGATGTAAATTCTGCCGATATATTCACCGCAGATTCCCAGCATGATCATAATCATACCGCCGATGAAGAGCATCACAGCCATCAAGGAACTGTAACCGGCGTCAATGAGTGCCGGATGCAGCAGCTTCCTGATCACCAGATATAGTCCCCAGCAAAATCCAAGAATGGAACTGCCAACGCCCACAAAGGTGGCAAGCCGGAGCGGGATAATGGAAAAGGCCGTAAATCCATTGGAAAAAAGGGAGATCAGCTTTTTCAGATTGTAAGTGGATGTACCGCTTAAACGTTCCCGATCCTGCATGGGAACCTCAGCAATCTTTCGGGTAGCACGGAGCAGAAGACCATCAATATAAGGATAGGGATTCTTATATTGCAGAAGTTCGGTTGCAATGAAGGACTGCATGGCCATGAAATTGGTCAGGCGCAGATGCTTCGGTTTGTCCAGAAGGACACACATCATAAAATCATTAAACCGGCTGCCGGCCACCCGGAAGAAGCTTTCCTTCCGGTCCTCAAATTTATACTGGGCCAGAGAAACGTCGTAGCCATGGTTCAAAGGTTCCAGAAGCTCCCATAATTTGTCTATGGGACATTGGAAATCATCGTCCAGAAAGACGATGTGTTCACCAGCGGCGTAGGAAAGTCCCGCCATCATGGCTGCATGCTGGCCGAAGTTTTTCGTAAAGTCAACCACCCGGAGCCAGGAATGGGTCTCGGCATAGTCTGTTAAGACCTGTAAAACCTGATCCGGGGAATTATCATTGACTGTAATGACTTCATATGTCATCTCCGGACGTTCCGTCATCTTCTGTTCAATTTCGTTCAATACCTGCAGAACCGTATGTTCACTTCGGTAGCAGGGGATTACAAAACTAAGTTGTATCATGAATCTTACCTTTCTGAGATGAATTATAATTTGTCAATCAGGGAAAGAACCTGTCTGCCAATTTCTTTCATGTCTTCTGCATCATAACGCTGGTCTACAGGAAGCGGGCAGAGACAGTTGGACAGATACTGTTCCCAGGTGCTGGCATCCGGATTCTCAGCTGTTTCACTCCAGAGCTGTGGTACATAGATCTTTTTCTGAATCAGTTCTTTCCGCAGTGTTTCGCTGGAGAAAAGGAATGGATAATACAGCAGCGGACGGGATTCTGACAACGGAATTTCATTGACAGGTTCAAGTATTTTGTGAAGTACTTTCATATTTTCCATTCGTTTTCGGCGCACGTACTCATAGTCTACTACATTCAGCATGGCAGAAGTGAGCGGAGACATGGCCTGAATGCCGCAGGTACCGAGCCGCTCTTCGTTCTCTTTATTCAGTGTATAGGAATAATTGGTGCCATATTCATAACTCTGCAGCAGATGCGACATATACAGACTGGAAGTAGAGACCGGAACCGGCTGCTGGCAGATCTGGCTGCCGACTGCGTAAGCGCCGTCGGATACGCCGAAAAATTTTCTGCAGGAATATACCTGGCAGACTCCTTTTTGCGGTGCAGAGAAAAAGGACTGGGTATTATCAATGAGAATCCGGAAATCATACTGCTGTACCATGTCCTGAATGACCTGATCGGACTGGATTCCAAAATAGTTTACCCAGAGAATTCCTTCCTTTTCCTTCAAAGTGACAGATTCCGGAAGAAACTGCTGATTAATATGGTAATAGCGAATCTGCATCAGGGGAAGTTCCTTGCGGATGGTTTCCTCAACAGTCGCACAAATATAAAATGGCAGATAGATCACATCCCATTTCAGCTGCTTCAGCGCATAGGCAATGGCATACCGGCCGGAATTCAGGGCAGCCACATGTTCCCCTGCAAAATAGGGAGTCCCGGCTGCGAATTCGATGGGAAGGTATCCACCGTATTCTTTCATCATAACATTCTCCTAAAATTAGTGATATCTGAACCATTATAGGAGAAATTTTCAGCTACGTCAATTCCTCGCAGTTAAATCTAAAGAATTATTAATAATTACCAAAGATGGTTTTGCAGCGACATAAAGTGGGGTAATATGAACATAGAAATAATGGAAAAGGATAAAAACGAGATGAATAAGAATCTGACAAAAGCAGTACTCTACCCAGTGCTTTTGATTGCCATATTGAGAGGGATCACTCCATTTGTATATGCGATTATTGACGACCGGAGTATGATGGAGATTCTATCCGGACAGTACCTGGGGCATCCGGATCCCCATGCAATTTTTCTGGGATACTGGTATTCTCTGATTTTAACAGGATTGTACCGGATCTCCACGCATGTGGACTGGTATGCACTTCTTTTTCTGCTGGTACAATGGGGATGCATGAGTCTGATTTTATACCGGGTGCAGGGACAGGCGGAAGACCGGAATAAGCAGGATCGAAGAGTGGCGCTGACCATGGTGATTTTCTTTCTGATCGGACTGCATACAGTGACGCAGATGACTTTTACTACCACTGCAGCGGTGGTAGCAGCGACGGTATTATATTGGTATGTGACCAGTGAACAAATAGGAGGAAAGCAGTTTGCAGTATTATTTTTGCTGTGTTTTCTGACGCAGCAGATCCGGTCGGAAATTTTTCTGATGCTTCTTCCGGTCTGTTCTCTGTTCTGGTTCATCCGGATGCATCGAAGAGAAATCCGGAGAATGGGAAGATGGGAAGTCTGTCTTCCGGTTCTGGCAGCGGCCGTATTGGGAATTGCTTTTCTCGGAAATATGGTCGGCTATGGAAGCCCGGAATGGAAAGCCTACAATCAGTATAATCAATATCGTTCCGATATTTATGATTACCCGGATTATACATTTCCTCCTTACGAAGAGGCGGAAGATCTGTATGCGGCAGTTGGCATTGATAGCAAGAGCCGTGCCCGGACGCTGATCAACTATGACTACACGGCGGATGATCGGATTACACCTGATTTTTTTAAACAATATATCGAGACTTTTCAGCAGATGCGTCCATCCGGACAGACCAGAATGGAACGGCTGGTGGAAAGCACCAAAAGTTATGTGAAGGGAGTGCTGGATGGCAGATTTCAGATGATTCAGAGCGTGGGAATGATTCTGCTTTGCATCTTGCTTCTGTTAAATATCTGGAAACGGCAGTGGATGCAGACCATAGAGACGGCATTGCTCATCGGAATCCAGCTTGTATTATGGCTTTATCTTCTCTACAAAGGCCGGGTTCCGGCAAGGATCATTTACAGTATGAATCTGCTGCTTGGTACCATTGTGGTACTGGCATGGAGAGAGCATTTCCGCACCATAGGAGAGCAGATTCCGGAATTGTTCAAGAAAAAAGGAATGGTATTGCTCATTCTGGTACTGCTGGGTGTGGGTGCGCTGTATGGGAAAGAGATCCGAACACAGAATCTGGAGATCAGCAACCGATGTGAAGACGTAGAACAATTAAAACTCTACTGTTCACAGCATCCGGAGAATTTTTATTTTAATGATGTAACGACACTGGCATTTACCACCTGGGATGTGAAGCTGTGGAGAAACGAAACGTATACTATGAATTATATGTCTCTGGGTGACTGGATGAGTTTCAGCCCGCTGTGGAAGGAAAAACTGGAACAGCAGGGAATTACCAGTGTCCGGGAAGCCTTATACCAGTGGGACAATGCGTATCTGATCTGTACCTTTGACAAAGGTCTGGAATATCTGACCTCTTTATATGAGAATACCACCTGCACGGAAGTGGATCATGCAGGGCTATTTCATATTTACAAACTGCAATCCTTGTAAAAAGAGTGCGAAAGTGATAGAATACAGAAGACTATAGATAATGAGGTAACTGTGTTCATGGATAAATTTGATCAATATAAGCGGCTTCTGCGCCTGGGGATTGCCGGGATTGAGGTTGCACTGGAGACGATACTTTTTGCGTATGTCTGGTTTGGAGTATACAATGGGCGGAGGCTGAATCCGTTTGAAAATAAAGGTAATCTGATGATGGTGGGATTTTATATCCTCTATTTGGTTGTCTTTATTTACATGTATGGCGGAACAAAATATGCGTACTACCGCAAGGGTCAGCTGATTCTTTCCCAGACACTGGGGACGGTCATCGCCAATGCACTCATGTATATGCAGATTATTATGGTTGTAGGTCAGTTTCCGCTTCCGGCGGTATGGCCTATGCTGGCGTTATGTGTACCGGATTTTATTATCATTGCCGTGATTAATCAGATTTCTGACGGTATTTTCCGGAAGATGTTTCCGCCGAAACATCTTCTTCTGATCTGTGATCTGGAATATAAGGAACTTTTGCTTCGGAAACTTTCCAGCAGAAAGGATCTGTATGAAGTAACCCGCTGTGTGTCCGCTTCCGAACCACTGGCAGTACTTGAGAAGGAAGTGGCAGACTGTGATTCCATGATGCTCTATGGCATTGAAGAGCAGAAGCGGAATGCCCTGATTAAATTCTGCTATGAGAAATCCATCCGGATCTATGTGGCTCCGGAGGTATCCGATATTCTGCTGCGTGGTGCAGACAGGGTGCATTCCTTTGACACGCCATTTTTCCTGCTTCGGAATTCCGGTCTGTCCTTTGAACAGCGGATTATGAAGCGTGCCATGGATATTCTGATTTCCGGCGCTATGCTCATTGTGGCTTCTCCGTTTATGCTGCTGACCGCTCTGGCCATCAAGCTGGAAGACCATGGCCCGGCGCTTTTCAAGCAGGAACGTGTAACGATCGGTGGGAAAAAGTTCTATATTTACAAATTCCGCAGCATGATTGTGGATGCGGAGAAGAATGGAGCGCAGTTCTCTACGAAAAATGACAGCCGTATCACGAAAGTAGGTAAATTTATCCGCGCCACCAGACTGGACGAGCTGCCCCAGCTTTTAAATATTTTAAAGGGAGATATGAGTATTGTAGGTCCGAGACCGGAGCGCCAGACGTACATCGATGAGTTCTGTCAGGAAACACCGGAGTTTATCTATCGTCTGAAAGTAAAAGCCGGACTGACCGGTTATGCACAGATTTATGGAAAATACAATACGACTCCGCTGGACAAGTTAAAACTTGATCTTATGTACATTGAAAGTTATTCGGTTCTTCTGGACATCCGTCTGATCTTCCTGACGCTGAAGATCATGTTCACCAAGGAGAGTACAGAAGGAGTGGAGGAAGGACAGAACCATGCATAGATTTTGGATTTTTAACCATTATGCAACGACCCCGCTTACGGGGCCGCTGCTCCGCCATTATTATTTCGCGGAATATTTAAAAGAAAAAAATATTGAGACGACAGTTTTTGCGGCCAATGAGCTTCATCAGACCGGAGGCTGCGTCGATACACACGGGAAGCCTTATCTTCGGACTGAAGAGGAAGGGGTTCCCTTTGTCTTTGTTAAGACGAGTAAATATGAAGGCAACGGAATCT
>CAVFMZ010000002.1:0-5434 GCA_963623675.1 Firmicutes bacterium CAG:176
CATAGAATACAAATGACTTCAGGTGAAAACAGATGGACAGAATGAGAAAACGGGGATTTACCCTGATTGAGTTAATGGTAGTGCTGGCGATTATGGCGATCATTATCGGAATTGCCGTGCCTTCGATTATCAATTACAGAAAGCTGGCAGAGTTCCGAAAGAATGAATCCAATGCAAAGACGGTGTATCTGGCAGCGGAGTCAAGGCTTTCCTACTACAGAAGCTCCGGACAGTGGGACAGCTTCCGGAATGAAGTGGAGGAAAAGGGACAGCCGGCACAGCTGCCTGGTGAGAATGGAACAGTGACGAAAAGCGACCGTATCTACGGCATTGTCCTGAACGGGGACAGCGACGCAGCTGTGCGGGAGCTGTTGGAGGGCTATACCTATGACCAGGAGCTTATGAATGCCGGAATTGCCATAGAGATCGATATCGAGAGCGGGCAGGTATATTCCGCTTTCTATGGCACCAGATGTACCGGTCTTGACTATAGTGGAGAGGATCATGAAGGTACTCTGACCCTGCAGAAGCGCTCTTATGAGGAACGAAAACCCCGGCTTCTTGGATATTATTCTGTGGAAGATACGGTCAATGTGGTGGATTTGAAGCCAAAACGACTGAAAATCACATCCATCAACCTGATGAACAGTGAGACACTGACACTTAACTGGTCCGGCAATGTAGGCAGCAGCAGTCTGGATGCAGATTATGAACTAAAATTTTACCAGAAGGGAGAGAATGGAGCTGCTGACTGTTTGCTCTTCGGCGTGACCGTCAGCCCCTATACCATGCGTCAGAACGGATGGACGTCAGACGGGATGGTATCTCTTCCTGTGACGAAGGCAGGCGGTAGTTCTTCGGCGGACTGGAGCTTCCCGGTGAGCATACAGGATGGTAAATATGTCCTCACCCTGGATGCTATGATGTCGGCAGAGGTGACAGAAACCATGCAGCAGACCGCTTCTGTTGGGCTTCTGAAGACCTCCAGTGTCAGCATTATCAGGCTTGTCAGCGTTGCAGAAGCCCTGAAGGAGCCGCAGAATATCTACGCTACCGTAAAGGCGGTGGCAAACTATAACGCCCAGGGGACTACTACTACCGATTACCGTGCCAGTGAGGAAGTAACCTCCAATGAGGCAAATACCATGTTTGCTGACGATTCTACGTCAAACAATATAAAGATTGCGGCATTCCGTCATCTTTCCAACATCCGTTACTATACGAAGGAAGAGAACATTACCTTCACCCTGACCGGAAAAAACATGGACTGGATCTCTGTAGGAACCGGAGTCTATGATTTTGCAACCGTAAGCGAAGGTGAGAGCTCCTATCAGAAGCTGGAATGGAAGGAAAACCAGAAGGATCATGTTCAGGACTTCCCCACAGTGCCGCTTCTGAAAGCAAACGATACATTAACGGGAGACGGTGAGAATACCAGAATCTCTAATCTGCGGCTGGGAGAGGATTCCGTCATTAAGGACTCTGCTGCAGAGAAACTGAACGGGACGGGAAAATCCGTGGCGAAGGCAGAGTATCTGGGACTTTTCGGTGAGATTGAAGGATCGGTATCGAATCTGTACTTCCAGAATCCTTATCTGGAGCTGACAGGAGAAACTACTGCAGCAGAGGAAAATGAGGCAGACAGTACGGATACGCAGGCGGCACTGCAGCCGGTGGCAGACCATGGGGCGCTCAAGGGAGTAGGAATTCTGGCCGGACGATGCCAGGGAACTCTGAAAAATATACAGGTGCAGAAGACAAAGACCGGAAGTGCTGTCGTCCGTGTGGCTCTGGCAGAAAAGGACTCCGGGACAAACCAGAAGAAAGCTGCGGCTGTGGGCGGTATCGTGGGAATCTTGGCCGGAAAAGCAACAGATGGCTCCCTTACTGCACTCATGAAGGGAACCTTCAGCGGTCTGAAGATGAATGGCACCGTGGAAGGATCCGTTCCTGAAATAAAGCTTCCGGATAATGAAAATACAGCTGATGATACCGCGTTCTCCGGTATCGGCGGCATCATCGGATATGCATGGCTGCAGGGCGGTACGGCAGATACATCCCCGGTTATTGAGGAGACAGAGAACCATGCAGCCGTCTCCGGTAATCAATATACCGGCGGTATCGTGGGAAATCTCTGCGTTCAGTGGCAGGAAGAAATGCAGTCAGCAGAGGAAGCCAAAGCAGTATTGAAGAACAGCACCAGTGACGGATTGATTCTTTGTACGGCAGAGATTTCTGATACCACTACGGAAGGCCATTATTTTGGCGGTATTGCAGGTTACGCGGACAAGGCAGTCATGGATACCGCCACTACCGCTTCCGGCCGGGCAGAAAGCTTTTCTTATGACTTCAACAAAAAGAACCTGCTGAAGGGAAAATACGTGGGCGGCATCGTCGGCTATGGACGTGGAGCCATCCTCAGAAATTGCAGCACTCAGAAGAATGGCTACATCCTGGGAAAAGAAGAAGTAGGCGGCATCATCGGTGCCCTGGATAAGGACAGTTCCATACATGCTTCCGGAACAGTGAAGGCCACTGCCAATGTCAGCTATGTCATTGGTGAGACTTATGTGGGAGGCATCGTAGGACATAATGCGGCAGGAACTATTAAAAACTGCATCAATAACGGTGTGGTGGCAGGCTATGATAAATATGTGGGCGGCATCACCGGAGCAAACGGGGAAGTACGAACCGGTGAAGAAAGTACGAGCACTTCCGGAACAGCCACCATTCAGGACTGCGCCAGCTATCTCTCCGATTACGACAGCTCTATTTTCCGGAAAATCGTAAATGACTGGGAGGCGACGGCAGATTATGCCGGCGGTATCACCGGATACAACAATGGTGCGATTAAATTTGCTGAAAACAGTGAGAGCATTGTGAATAAATCTGTCTCCAGTATTGTAGTAGGACAGAACTATGTAGGCGGCATTGCCGGTTTTAATGATGTAAGCGGCGAACTGGATGTGCACTATACCCTCATCGGAGGCAGAATCTATGCCTATGGAAGCTGTGCGGGCGGTGCCTTCGGCTTCAATGCCTCACCTTCCGTACTGACGGCTGACCTTATCCTTCAGCCCCAGAGTGTCCGGGGAACCTACTATGTGGGCGGCATCATCGGTGCCAATGTAGTAAAGCTCTCCCGAAATGTGACCATGAAATCCTACCGGGCAGATAACCGGCTTGGTTCCGTAACAGCGGAAGCTTTTTGCGGCGGTATCATGGGATATCACAGAACCTATGGTGACGATATATCGACGACGAAAGACCTGACAAAGCTCTTGCCGGGATTGGACGAGGATAATGTTCCGGGAAGGGTATCGAATGTTTCGAATGCGTATAAACTGATCATAAATACGGGTGGAGACGATGATGCTGAAAAGAAAACGATCAATACACTTCCTATCCGTGCGTATCTCTATGCAGGAGGTGTTGTCGGTTTCTGCGAAGCGGGAAGTAAGGTGCAGATTGAAGACTGTATCAACGAAGGAAGCATTGCCTTCCCGGCAAGCGGTACCTTTACGTACAGCAGTGCAGCTGACGGTGCAGCACTTGGTGCCTTTGCAAAGTCCAGAATCTCCGACAGCAGCCTTCCGTCAGAGGCAGCAGACCTGACGCTTCACCTGGCGGGCGGCATCGTGGGTGTAAATCTGACGGATCAGACCATACAGAACTGTGCAAATAAAGGAAGCATCTCCGGCTTCTCCGGTGCAGGCGGCATCGTTGGACTGAATGCCGGAACTGTGAGCAAATGTGCCCTCAACGACAGCTTCGGAAATGTATCTTTGAGCTATATTGGCGGTATTGTTGGCCTGAACATTGGCACGACTACGAAAAATGCACAGGTAAAAAACTGTACCACTGCCCAGGGGAAAACTGTCTCCGGTAAGAACTATGTGGGAGGTATTGTGGGTTGGAATCTGCCGAAAGCTACCCTTCAGGATAATACCAGTCAGGCAAATATCAATGCAGCAGGTGATGCAGCAGGCGGTATCGTGGGAGGAAATACAGGCACTCTGAAGCTGGCATTGGATTCTTCAACAGAGACAAAGACTGTCTCCGGTAAAAACAGCGTCGGTGGTATCGTCGGCATCAATGACGAAGGGGCAGTTCTCAGTCTGAATTCAGATTCTAAGGATGGAGTGGTCGTGACCGGTTCCGGAGTCTCCGTCAGCGGACAGGAGAAGGTTGGCGGTATCGTCGGTGAAAATCATGGAAATCTGGGAGATAAGAACTGTAAAATGGTTTCCGCGGCTGCCTCGGTGCGTGCCACCTCTGGAAATGCAGGCGGCATCGCCGGATGGACAGCGGGAAATATTACCAATACGGAGAACCGTTCCGGCAGTGTATCTGCGGACAAAGGAAATGCAGGTGGTATCACGGCGGTCAGCCAGGCGGAACATACCATCAGCAGCAGTACCAATACCGGAAATGTGACAGCCAGTCAGGGCTATGCCGGGGGTATTGCCGCAGAAAATACCGGAACCATTCAGAATTGTACGGTGAAACCGCAGAATAACGGAAGTCTGACGATCCAAAGCCGTGGAGTAAAGGAAGCAGGAGCTGTCTCTGCGGTCAATACCGGAACCATTTCCGAAAGTGCACCCTCCGGCAGTGTCGAGTTGGATTGTGACGGACTGATCTTCGGCGGCATCACCGGACGAAATCAAGGCACTGTGCAGGATACAACGATCGAGACCATGCCGACTCTGACAGGCAGCACCAGCGGCAGAATCGTGGGCGGAGCTGTCGGTGTCAATGAGGGAACCATTAAGGAGATCACAGCAAATCTGGAGTTTGGAACCTTCAGCGGCTATACCTATCTGGGCGGTATCGCAGGAGAGAATGCGAAAACAGATGGAGAGAATGTCACAATTAAGGATTGTACCTTCTCCGGCAGCATCGGCAGTTCCTCGAATTCCGTGGAGGCTGCGGCAGGTAACTGCTATGGCGGCATCACGGGTCTGAATCAGGCAGCTTTGGAGAACTGTAGTGTGGGGGTAGTGCAGATCTATGTGAAAGGTACCTACTCCGCCACCAGTACCAGTACCGCAGCGGAGAAGGAGCAGCTTGCCAGCCATGTGGGCGGTATCGCCGGAAAGAATGATGAGACAGCCACCATCACAGGATGTACCCTTGAAGATACAGAGAAGAGTACCCTCTGCGCGAAATATGGCATGCTGGGCGGCGTGACGGGCTTTAATAGAGGAACGATCACAAAGTCCGGAAGTGAGAAAACCGCTGAGATTATGACGGGAGATATGCTCACGGTCGATGAGCTTCATACCAAGGCAACAAGTGCTGGACTGAAAGCGGATAGTACCTATGTATCTACGACTAGTAACCAGATTGAAAAAATGGCATATAATAGTGATACTAATGCTAAAGTGTGGAATGACCGTCTTCGCCTGTTTATGGACAGCAACGGTAATCT
>CAVFMZ010000002.1:5689-8626 GCA_963623675.1 Firmicutes bacterium CAG:176
CATTAAGGACTGCCTGAACTACGGAACTGTTTATTGCTATAATACCCACTATTCCGGCGGAATCCTTGGTCAGTGGACCGGCACCGGCGGCACCATTGAAGACTGCAGAAACTATGGAAACCTGCAGACGACCTATGGAACCGGCTGGGTGGGAGCTTCCGGTGGTATCGTGGCGCAGCTCTACCATGCCTATGAGGATCATGAGTATAATATCATCAGCTGTGGAAATTATGGAAATATTTATACAGCATCTGGTGAATATACGAGTAATGGAGCCAACGACAGTGCCGGTATTCTGGGGAATGTGACTACGTATGATCAAAGCCCAGGCCAGAAGTTTACCATTCAGATTCTGGACTGTTTCAATGCACCTGGGGTTGAGATCTATTCCGCCTCCATGGCCTCCGGAATCTTTGGATTCCTGTCCTGTGATAATACAAATAATATACCAAATGCTACTGCGAATGTTATCATCCGTATTGAACGATGCCGTAACTTTGCAAAGACATTGAAAGGACAACAGTTCAGAGGTGGTATCTTTGGAGACCGTCGTGGAAGTACGGGGTTTGCAAATACAGTTGTAAAGGACTGTATCTCTCTGAACGCAGAGTATAGCGAATATCAGGGATATCCTATATTTTCAGATGCGCCTGGTGTTGGTACTGATGTATCTCAGATAGTACCAGAAAATCGGACAGGAAATTATTTTATAGATAATTGTAATTATGATGAGAAAAAACACGAGATTGGCAGTACCACAAATATAAAGATCAAGAATGCTAAAAACACAGATATCGGTGGCGGTAATGCAAGATACGGAGACCCCGAAAACCCCCAAGATAAATATACGAGAGGATATGGTGGAAGATATGCGTTTCCTGCCTATTTTATGTATAACCTGGAAACAGGGAAATCCTTCATAGCAGATATAAAACCAAATCATGCAGTATGGGGGGAATATGCGTATCTGGCTTCGGATGATTATATTAGGGCAGTTGAAAATGACAACAGCATTGATGGAGAATTCTTGTTTGATGTAGATCAGGTTTCCAAATGGGATGATTCCATCAAGACGGACGCAGATAACACTGTTTTCACCAATGCCCGCAGCAGTTGGCGAAGGTTAGAGGGAATTAACGAGAATAAGCTTTATATACCTCAAAATGTTACGGTCAATATCACAGGCGGAAAAATGGCAGTGACAGTCACACCCCAGACCCTGCCGAGAAGTGGTAAAAAATGTGATCCGTTCCTGTACGAAGTGAAGATCAGTGAAGATGGCAAAGAAAAGATCTACAAGCTTTATACAGAAGAAGGCAGCTTCACATTACCCTCCGGGTTTTCTACAAGTGCTAATATTCAGGTACGTGCGGTCAGCATGTATGATGATGTAGAACCGTCAGACTGGTGCGATGTTGGAGATCAGGATGTCAGCCGCATCCTTCCGACTCCGGATATCCGGGTGACATTGGTAGAGACTGGAATCGCACCATATACAGAATCAAATCCATATGCGTACCAGTTCTCCTTGAATAATCTGGAGGACTACCAGAGGACAGATGAGAAAGGCAACCCATTGTACCCGAACTGGCAGGTAAGCATTACGATTCCGGGGCAACAGGATCCTGTTATTTTAAATGCAGCTAACCCGACGGGAACATGGGCTGGCGGAAGCAATACGTCCATGCAGTTGACAGCGAAGGCGACGGCTACCAATACCGATATTATTATTCAAGATTCCGGGCAGGTCTCCATTTCAGTCAGCATGCCCCATTATCAGCCATCACTGTCATTGCAGACGACTGACAAAAAGAAGGCGACACCCACCGTGTCGGTGACGGGCACCACCCAGGACGATCTCAGCATCACGGTGACGTTGGATGCCTCACAAGCGGATGCCACGGATACTCCGCCTGTCTATCGGGCAGAGTTAGTAGGAACCTGGAAGGATACAAAGGGAACATCAATTGAGAACACGATCTTTGCAAAAACGGATCTGCTTCTGGTATCCAGGGGCAGTGTATCCGGCACTTTCTCTAACCTGCCGGAGTATTTGAAGGATGCGACGGATCTGAGGATCCGGATCTGGTATGCAGCATCCGGTCTTGGACCGGTCTATACTTGGTACGATCTGGGAAGCAGTCTGGATGAAATGACAGATGCCAATAAAGAAAAAGTGAACCTGAAGGAGCTGCTATCGGTAGACACCGCAGAGGATGGTACCGTTACAGAAAAATGGAGCTATGGTCACAGCAGCGTCTTAAGCTCCACAGAGATCGGCCATTATTTTGGCAGATATCGGTATGACAGCGGGACACTCTTTACCTGGCTTCCGGCGCCGGTGCTGGAAGGCGCAGATGCGGAGACGCCGATGAATCCGGATGAAGAGGCTCTGAAGGATGGAAAGGTAGAATACACCTTTACCTGGGATCGGAATGTAGCAGATACAGAGAATGCGTCCTATTCTGTCACCCTGACAGGACTGGATGCAGAAGGCAACCGGGTTCTCATTGACCTGGGAGATGCTTATACGGGTGGAAAATCCCTGACAGTAGATGCCAGTGACTGGAACTATCAGAAGGTAGAACTGAAAGTCACCAGAATCGGTGACACCACCGGTGAAGCGAAGCAGATCGGTCTCTCCACCACCGGCACCTATCAGCTGAAGCAGCGCCTGGCACAGCCGGGACAGCCGTCTATTGAAAATGTGGATGTCAATGAATTCGACTATCAGCTGACCTGGGCAGCCATCAGCGATGAAACGGGCTGCAGCGGCTATCAGGCTTATATCCGCATGTATGATGAGAATGATCAGCTGGGCGGCGCAAAGACCTTATTTGATATGCCGGTATCCGTCGATCAGAAGCAGGATGGAACCTATCAGCAGGAGCTGACCCTGAAGGAAGAGTGGGCTGGTAAGAAAGCAGTGATTTATCT
>CAVFMZ010000002.1:8952-59427 GCA_963623675.1 Firmicutes bacterium CAG:176
ATGTCATTCCGGAGCAGATGGAAGCATCGGGAGAAACATATGAACACACCATGAGTGGACTTTCTATTGCATATGCCGGAAAATACATGGTATTCTATACCAGAATTTCTTCCGGAAGCTCCGGTAAGCTGAGCTCTGCCTGGGTGGCATCTGCACCGATAGCACTTCCCTATGTGCAGCTGGATACACCGGCTGCCGCGAACGAATCCATAGAGGGAACTCTGAAAGTAACGATTACGGGAGATAATCCGGACTTCCCGGAGGAAGAAAAGAAAGAAGAGTGGACCGTCACCAATCGCGCAGTCAGCTGGGATGCAGTCGAATGTGCCGATGTCTATGAAGTACAGGTGACTACCTGCGCCGACGTAATGGTTACCTATCACGTGACTGCAGGTGATGGTAGCCTCAGCACGGAAGATGATGGCTGGAAGATCACTATCGAGCATGCTGCGTATACGGATGCGAATGGAGATCAGCATAACTACTCGCTGGAAAGCAGTGTCAGTCTTACCACGGAGGCGCAGGAAGATGGCACAATCACCGGCTATACCCTGCACCTGCCGGATATCGAACATCTGTATCCGGATGCGGACAAGAGTGTAGAAGTGACCAATGATGCATTCCTGAAGACGAAGACCGTCACGGTCAAAGCAGTGGCAGGAGAAGACAAAGCCTATACAGGGTCAGAGACATCGAGCGTGACCTGGGAATAAAAGGCACCTTTCCTTCCTGCCAGCAGCCATAAGAGGCATGAACAAGGAAGCCGGAAGGCTTCCGCAGAACCACAGAAAAAAACCGATGGTATGGACGAAAATTCGCCCTTGCCATCGGTTTTGTGATATTACGAAGAACTCATTCGCAAAACCGCTGCTGCGTGAACAGTCCTGTTTCCTGTGACTTTTTTCTTGCATTACTACATTTTGTATGCTAAAATAATTCAAAGCATATTTCGTGGCGTAATGCCATCTATATTCTGAGAGCAGAAGATCTGCTTCTTCATTCGTATCTATGCTTTTATTACCCATTTACAATCAAAAGCAGGAGACGGATGCGCAGAGAATAACTGCCGGAGCTGTTTATAACAGAGCTTCTCCTGCCTGATGCACCCATCAGTAAGGAGGAGAAGAGATGGCAAAAAAAATGACCTTGCATTCATCATTGACATGAACCTGTATCTATACGAACACCAGTCGACGTTCAACCCGAATATGCCGCTCCGGGATCTGTTCTATATTTGCAATGAGTATCAGAAGATCGTGGATAAAAAGACACTCTATTCTTCCGCACTCCTGAAAATACCGGCACCGAACTTTATCGTCTTTTACAATGGCCTGACACCACTGGAGGATTGCACGGAACTGAAGCTGTCCACGGCATTTGTCAACCTGACCGGCAGACCAAAGCTGGAATTGGTCGTTACGGTTCTGAATGTCAATGAAGGTCATAATCAGGAATTATTGCAGCAATGCAGCCTGCTGCAGCAATACGCACAATATGTCAGCAAAGTACGCCAGTACGCAGCAGCTATGCCGTTGAATCAAGCTGTAGAACAGGCCGTCAGTGAGTGCATTCAGACAGGAATCCTGTCAGAGTTCCTGTCGCGGAATCGGAGTGAGGTTATCAGTATGAGTATTTTTGAGTATGATAAAGAACTGGAAGAAAAGAAAATACGAAAAGCCGAGTACGAAGTCGGATATTCAGAAGGAAAAGCAGAAGGAATTATTGAGACCGGCTATGACTGTGGACTCTCTGAAGAGGACATTCTGTTGAGGCTTCAAAAGAAACTGAACCTCTCATTGCAGGAGGCCAGGGCGTATCTGGACCTTTATGGAAAGGCGTCACTATAAGGCGGAATTTTGAACCCTGTGAACTGCGGATTTCTGTCAAAAAAGGACAGAATACGTTGAAATTTTTCAGAGGAGTGTGTTAGAATAACAAAAGGAAGGAGGGGAGTCCCGTGCACAGACGCTTAAAGGTTCTGTATGAGCACCGAAAGCAGGGCATCTCTATGCCGCTGGTACTGTGCGTGTCAGCGTTTTTCATTGCGTTTGCGGTGGCCATCCTGTATACGGCGGGACTTCTCACTGCACAGGCCGGGGAGCGGCTCCGGCAGGAGCGCTGCTATCAGCTGGCGGCCAGCTATGCAGCCGTATTGGATGCGGAGCTGTCTTCTGCATCGGAGGGGACGGATACATTCTATGGTTTTGTAAATACCTTCCTTGATACAGAGGGTTACCGGGAATATGACGCAGACCGGCCGGAGGAAACGACCTATTTTTATCAGCCGGTAGCGGGTGATCCTGATGAGTATGGAAAGCTCCGGGTCAGCCTTCGCAAGGAGCGCAGCCAGGATGATTCCGGTACGATGAGTGGAACTCTCACAGCAGCAGAAGGTAATTATCAAAATGCGATTGTGGAGATCCAGAACCGCGAGATTATACAGTACATCCTGACGGTGCAGGTCCGGGTGCAGGAGGATGAGGAAAGCTACACCTACAGCACAGAATATTACCGGAAGGAAACATACGACCCGATCTTCACCCATGAGGGCAAAACTCTGGTCTGGGATAATGAAAATTGGCATGAAGGCACTGCTGCAGGATCTCTGTATGACATGAATCGTGTAACGAGTGGCAATCCGATCCGGTATCAGCTCACCAAAGACAAAGTAAGGAAGCGGATCTATGTCAACGTCCACGAGGAGGCTGAGCATTCATGAAAGATGTGAAAAAAACCCGGGCGAATGCCGGAGAAACTCTTGTGGAAGTCATGGCCAGTGTGGTAATCTTTCTTATGATGGTAGGAATCCTGCAAGGCGCCATCCTGTACAGCAGGGCTGCACTGGTAAAGAGCCGGCAGATGCGGGCAGATAATGAGACGATCTGTGAAGCGTTACGAACTAAGGAAAAAGAATCGAATGGTTCGTCTTCTCTTCGTTTTCAGGCAGTGAGTGCCGATGGCAAGACCCTTGGTAACCAGGTATTCCAGGTAAATGCTGACAAGGCAAAAAAGGAGATCACCTACACAGGGGCTGATGGCACAAAAAAGACCACCATCTTCTATTATTATCAGCCTCCAAAGCCCACCGGATCAACGGAGCAGGAGGAACAGACGGAACCGACAGAGACTGCCGGGGCAGGGGGTGGCGGATCATGAGGCAAATCCTCCGAAAGAGAAATGGCACCACGTTGGTAGAAATGTTGGTGACACTGACTCTCATCAGTATGCTGATGGCTATGGCGGCGGCGACCCTGGCTTCTGCGTCAAAGGTCTTCCTCAGAACCCAGAAGCTTCAATATGCCCAGGCCGTGCTGGATACGACCCTCACGGAGCTTCGTTCCCAGACATTGAATGCCACCGGATATGTGAAAATCTATGAAAATAGTGAAAAGATAGCCGGAAATAGAGGTGCAGAGAGCGGTTCGGTTCTGGAATTCCGAAACGAAGAGGACTATACGGTTCTTCTTGCTGCCGACGGAAGCGGGGAAGCGGACATCTATGTAGGAGGAACGAAGGCGGGGGCAGAAAAGGCTGTACCCAAGGGAAGGCTCTATGCCCGCTATTATACCCATGATAATAATGGGACTTACGTCTACAGCAACGGCACACGGCCCCGGGTTCGGGCTATGGCGGCCATCTTCCCGGATAAATATTATATGGGCAATTATCTGAAGCTCATCTTCTTCTTCCCGGAGGACGTGAGTGATGAAGATACTGTTACATCTGTCAAAGTGGAGGCCTCTCTCTACAGTGACGAAGAACTCACAGATCTGGTGGCGACAGATTCCGAAATCCTGGATTTCCGGTATCAACTGACGAGAAAGGACGCCATAACAGCCAGTGCACCGGAGTAAAATCCGTAGGCATTCGCAGCGCAAATTCCCTTGCAAATGCGGCTCTGAGAGGATATCCGATGCGGGCACCGACGCATTCAGATATATAGATGTCCGGTTCATGAACCATGACCAAGGACATCACGGTCGGGGCATAATCCCCGGCACATCCACGAAAAGGAGATATTGTTATGTTAAAGAAACTGAAAAACGACAAAAAAGGCTTTACCCTCGTAGAGCTGATCGTAGTACTGGTCATCCTTGCAATCCTGGCAGCACTGCTGGTACCGGCTCTGACAGGATATATCGATAAGGCAAAAGAAAAATCCATCATCGCTGAGACTCGCTCTGCGGTAATGGCTGCTCAGACGTTAGCTGATGAGGCTTACGGAACAAAGGCAATTAATGGAAGTATTGAGTTTGGCGATGGAAAAGATATCACAGCAACTGCTATTAAGACTCTTGCAGAGGTTGGTGGAACAGTACACTTAGTTACTTTTGATACTACAAACAAATCCGCTGTAAAAACGCTCGTATATGAGGGAACCAATGGAAAGTGGTGCAAATATACAAAGCCAAATACAGCATCAGATAAGGCGTATGTAGTATCAGACTCTGATCCTGAGAATACTGGTGATACTGATGGACAATAAATATCCTATGATTTAACAATCAGCGATCTACCCCAGAAAGGCACACCCATGACCCAATCACCTACCTCATCTACGAGACCTACAACTACATATGACTGGATCAGGCGGTGTCTGCTTTATCTGGCAATTCTGCTTCTTGCAGCGGCTGCAGTGACCCCTGGGGTGCTCCGGTTATTCTACCGGGCGGATGCCCAGGTAGCTCTTGGGCATGCCAAATCGGTGCGGATGGCAATCCAGGTAGCGGCCACAGAGCGTTATGGACAGAATCGTATCTTCAGCGACACTTCCTCTAAGGGAGGTGTCGCCGAAGGTGTTTATGAGGAAATTTTGGATCTCAGTGCAGCACCGGGGGATTTTCAGGTGCTTCGCACAGGAACGGATGGATATACCCTGAAGGAATTCGTATACCGGGAAGGTGCATGTACGGTCTGGTATACCGCAGATCCGAGCAACTATCAGGTATATCATGAGGAACATATGACAGGTGTTTCGACGGACGCTTTACCGGCGTCAGAGGAATAGGACGGGCGAACGATGATAGATTTATTTGAAGGAATCTTATGGGCTCTGCGCTTTATGACAGGTGCCTGTATGTTCAGCTTTTTTTATGTGGTGGCCTTACGGCTGCCGGTGGGAGAGAGCGTGGTACGGGGACGGAGCCATTGCGACAGCTGTGGGCGAACCCTCACGGCACCGGAACTCATTCCCATCATGAGTTACATTTTCCAAAGGGGAAAATGCAAAGGCTGCAAGACAGCCATTCCCGCCGGATGCTTCTGGTCAGAGGTGTGCGGAGGCGCAGCATTTGTGGGCTGCGGACTTTGTTTTGGATGTGGAAGCACAGGGCTTCTTTCCCTGCGCGGCACAATGATGTTTTGTTATCTTGGAATATTACTGATCGTATCCCTTATCGATTGGGAGACGCAGATGATATACGATCGATTTCATATTCTGATCCTGCTGCTTGGCATTCTGGCAGTGGGATGCTTCCCGGAACACGGGCTTATTGACCGGGTACTGGGTTTTTTCATGATTGCATTTCCTATGCTCCTTCTGTCGTTTTTTATTCCGGGAGCCTTCGGAGGCGGCGATATTAAGCTGATGGCGGTATCAGGCTTCCTCCTGGGAACAAAATCCATTGTATGTGCCATGTTTTTCGGCCTGGTCACAGGAGGACTCTATGGGGCATGGATGTTGAAGACCGGAAGACTTGGACGGAAGGATCATTTTGCGCTGGGACCCTTCCTGGCTGCGGGACTTGCTCTGGCAGTGTTCAGGGGAGATGCGATTGTGCAATGGTATCTGCGTTTTCTGTGACAGACCTGAAGAAAGAAGAGGATGGAAAATGGCACGTTTTCGCTATACAGCAAAATCAATGAACGGGAAGATGTCCCGCGGCACCATGGATGCGCCCACGGAGATCGTCCTGCAGCAGACGCTGAAGGAACAGGGACTTTTCCTGATCGAGGCGAAGAACCTGACGGAGACGGAGGGCTACCGGAAGTTAAAATCTGTCCAGCTGGCATCCTTCTGCCGGGAGCTTTCCACGCTTCTGCATTCCGGCATCAGCCTTGTAAGAGCACTGGACATTGTTTCCCGGCAGGAGGGAATCACGTCCCGGGAGAGGGAGATCTATCAGGCAGTACTGCAGGATGTGAAGAAGGGAGAAAGTCTCTCGGCGGCCATGGAGACGAAGCGTTGTTTTCCGGATCTGATGCTGGGCATGATCCGTTCCGGTGAGGGTACCGGTAACCTGGATAAGGTCACGGACCGCCTGGCCAGGCAGTACGATAAGGAGAACCGGCTGAATCAGCAGATCCGGTCTGCCATGACCTATCCCATGATTCTGCTGGTGCTGTGCGTGGCTGTTGTGATCCTGATTGTGACCTTTATTCTGCCCCAGTTCCAGTCCCTTTTTGACGAGATGGACGAGCTGCCGGGCATTACCCAGGTGCTGGTGAACCTGTCGGATTTCCTGACACAGAAATGGTATCTGGCCGTTCTGGTGGTGGGCATTGTCGTGGTGCTTGTCCGGCTCATTGTGGGAATCCCATCTGTGCGCCGGGGCGTGGATTATCTGAAAGTCCATATGTACGGATTTGGGAAATTATGCAAAGTCATTTATACGGCGCGGTTCGCGAGAACCCTGAGCAGCCTTTATTCCAGCGGCATGCCGATTTCCACGGCTCTTGCCATTGCGGGAAATACCATCGGAAACCGTTATGTGGAGGAGCAGTTTGAGCAGGTGACGGTGCAGGTGCGAAGCGGTGTGCCTCTGTCCCAGGCGCTCTCAGAGGTGGATGGCCTTTTAAAGAAGCTCTCCAGCACCATCCGCATCGGAGAAGAGAGCGGACAGCTGGATGCCATGCTGGATTCGATTGCGGAAGCCCTGGAGGTAGAGTCTGAGGCAGCCACCAAGCGGATTGTCACATTGATGGAACCTATCCTGATCTGTGTCATGGCCTGCGTGGTTGCATTTATCATGGCAGCGGTCATGCTGCCCATCTATCAGTCTTATGCCGCACTGGAGGCATCCGCGTAAAAACGGAGATACATACAGAGGAGAAATAAAAAACATGAGTGACACCGTCATTGTATTACAGGAAGGCAGCATTCTGGCAGCAGAAGGAAAATGCGGGTCTGTTCCGAAAATCAATAAAGTAAAAAGGATTCCCATTGACAGCTTCGGGGATCCGGCAGCCCAATGGTCTGCCGCCCTGAGCCGGTATGTGAAGGAGGAGCACCCGGATAAGGTTCGTCTTGTGCTCTCTTCCATCTATTCCAATGTCCGGGTAGTGCAGATCCCCTATGCCTCCGGCAGGAAGCTTGTGAAGATGGCAGAGCATATAATAGCAGACGGATTTCGCGGGAAAGCCGCAGGCTACGGGATTATAGAGGCCGATAAAAAGGAGGGAATCTGCCTTTGCTGCGGTGGTCTGGAGACGGAGAATTATGACCACATGAAGCAGCTCTCCGCAGAGGACGGCCTTCCGGTTGCCAGCGTGACGGTTCCCATGGAAGGGTATCTGAGGCTTCTGGAGCAGCAGAAGAAATACCGGAAGACCACAGCGGTCTTTCTCTTCTTTGAAGAGGGCACCGTGACCAGTATCCTTATGAAGAACGGACATTATCATTATTCCACCAGAAGCCGGATTTTCAGTGAGCCCGGTACCATTGATTTCGGTACAGAGATTGTGCGGAATATTTCCGGTATCCTGCAGTTCTATTCCTCCCAGAAGGCGGAAGCCCCCATTACTCATGTGGCATATGCAGGCTGCGATGGAGATGATTTTTCCACAGCCCTGGATGGTATCGGAACGTTAGGACTCACAGCAGAGCATCTGGAGCTGGGAAGCGGATATGGTCTTCCACAGAACGAAGCGGAGCAGTGGATGCTCTGTATCGGTGCCATGATCATCGGGAAGAAAAAGGACTGGAATTTAAATCTTCTGAAAGAATCCGCCCAGGTACAGGTACGGAAAAATGACGAGCTTTTAAGACATCTGCTCATTCCGGCGGTGACCTTTGGCGTCTGTGCCGTGCTGTCCATCGGTGTGACTGTGTGGAACGGCATGACTTCCGCGCAGATCCGCAGTCTGGAACGGTGGATGGAAGACGAGACGGTACAGAAACAGTATGCGGAGGCGGTGGCTCTGCAGAAGCAGAGCGATGCCCTTAGAGCCTCCATGTTCCAGGTAAACCAGACAAGTCAGAATCTGGCCACCTATCCGGATCTTACCGAGGAAATGATCCGGGAGATTACGGATGCGGGCGGCAGTGACCTTACCGTGGAGATCCGCTCCATGGACATGGATACGGGAACCCTGGGATTCAATGCAGTCAGTGGAAATGTCATTGATATTCCGGGTTATGTGAAGAAACTGCAGGATACCGGGCTTTTCTCATCTGTGGATTATACCGGATATACCTATGACAGGGATCAGTATGCACTTTCCCTGGTATGCACCCTGCAGGGGATTGAGACAGGAGGTGAGCAGTGATGGAGTTGAAACTGGATTTAAAGCCGGGTGATGTGAGGCTTCTGAAGCTGTTGACCAGTGTGCTCATTATCGTGGCGGCATTGAACTTTCTGATTCTTCCGGGTCTGAATCATCATGCGGACCTGGTGGAGCAAAGAGAGGAAGAGCAGCTGAAGAAAGAGGAGATGGAAGATGCCATCGCCGCGGTTCCTGTCTTAAAGGAGAAGATAGAAACCCAGAAGCAGCAGCTTCAGGATTTATCCAAAGATTATTATGCATTGATGGAGAACCGGGAAGTGGATACACTGGTCACCGGACTGGTGCTGGATCACGGGATGTTTCCGGTATCATTGAGTATCGGGGAGACGACGCCGGGAATTCCGGTTCCTTATGGAAATGTGCAGGAGCAGACAGCGGCTTCGGCGGATATGACGGATGACACTTCTCTGGACGATACGTCCGAAGAGGACACGTCCTCCGATGTCGTCCCGGCTGTCTCTGAGGTACAGTATATGAACATTACCGAAGCCACGGTAGTCTTAAGAGGAACGGAGATCCAGCTTCGGACATTTTTAAATGACATTGCGAAAAACGAACCTGCCGTACAGGTGCGTTCCATGAGTATTACGGAAGCTACCTATCTGGATGCAGATTTACAGCAGGTACAGCAGCTGAATATTTCCTGTGTACTTGCCATTTACAGCTACGATGGACAGAGCGTCGGAGAGGAGAACCTGCAGTGAATAAAAATCTTAGAATCGGGGAGATCCTGACCCAGAAGGGATATATTACGGATGAGCAGATGTCTCAGGCACTGGCTTACCAGAAGGAACACCGGGATAAACGTGTGGGTCGGATTCTGATGGAACTCGGCTATGTGACGGAAACTCAGGTGCTGGAAGCTCTGGCGGACCGCCTGCATCTTACCATCGTCCATGTAGCGGAACTGAATGTGGATCTGAAGGCTGTGGAGATGGTGGACAGGGAGCTGGCGGAGAAGAATCTGATTCTCCCGGTGAAGGTGGAGAACCGTCGTATGACGCTGGTCACCAACGACCCGCTGAACTATTTTGCGTTGGAGGAAGTCAGACAGCAGAGCGGCTGCGATCTGGAAATCCTGTTAAGCGAGGAAGGACCGCTCCGCCAGGCCATTTCCTATTATTTTGCAGAGGTACAGGCCCGGAAGGTGGCGAAGCGTACCAATGTGGAATTTTCAACCGTCCGGGAGGATGATCTGGAGATTGAGGATCTGACGGAGAGCAATGACGAAGCGCCGGTCATTCAGCTTCTGAACAGTCTCATTGAGCGTGCCATCAAAAGCGGTGCCAGTGATATCCACGTGGAACCCTTTGAAAATGAGACCCGGATCCGTATGAGGATCGACGGTGTCATCATGGAGTATGTGACGATTCAGAAAAATATTCATGCACCTCTTATTGCCCGTATCAAGATTCTGGCGAACCTTGATATTGCGGAGCGGAGAATCCCCCAGGATGGTCATTTCCGGGTTATGCTGGATCAGGGCTTTGTCAACATCCGTGTATCTGTTCTGCCTACGGTCTTTGGGGAGAAGGCAGTTCTCCGTGTGCTGGCTTCTGCGGGTAAGCTTGACCATGCAGGCCAGTTTGGTATGGATGACTATAGCTACAGTCAGTTTTTGCCGATGCTGAATGTACCAAACGGCATTATCTATATTACCGGTCCCACCGGAAGCGGAAAATCCACCACCCTTTATATGGTGCTGGAATATCTGTCCGGCAGAAATGTCAATATTTCCACTATTGAAGACCCGGTGGAGAAGAATCTGCCCGGTGTCAACCAGACCCAGGTAAATCCGGTGGCGGGCATGACTTTCGATATCGGACTCCGTGCCCTCATGCGTCAGGATCCGGATATCATCATGGTAGGTGAAACCCGTGACGGTGAGACCGCAGGCACTTCCGTCCGTGCGGCGATTACCGGACATATGGTCTTAAGTACCCTTCATACCAACGATGCAGTTTCCAGTATTGTCCGTCTGGAAGATATGGGCGTGGAAACCTATCTGGTGGCAAACTCCCTGGTAGGCCTGGTGGCACAGCGTCTGCTCCGGAAGGTCTGCCCGGAATGCGGAAAAGAAGTGGATACTACCGAACGGGAACGTATCTTTCTGGGGGAGGATGTGAAGAAAATCCGTCGGGGAAGCGGTTGTCCCCATTGCAGTAATACGGGATATCGTGGACGAATTGCCATTCATGAGGTACTGGCGGTGGATAATGAGATCCGCCGGATGATCGTTCGGAAGGCTTCCGTGGAGGAGATCAGTACCTACGGAAGAGAAGTGAGGAAAATGCGTACCCTGAAGGAAAGCGGACTGGAGCTGATCCGTAAGGGTATTACCACACCGGAAGAGTTAATGAAAGTCAGCTACGAGGTATAGAAGAGGCAGGAGGCACAGATGGAAGACAGCCTGATCGAAGAACTGATCCGGGATGCCAGGGCATGTAAGGCATCGGATATTCATATTTCGGAAGGAATGCCGGTCTGGTACCGGGTGCAGGGAAGCCTGCAAAAAGGAAATATACAGCCGGGGGAGGAAGAGAAGAAGGCGATGCTGCTTGGCATGATGGAGGAGCGGCATCGGCAGCAGTTTGAGGCGGGAAAGGATGCAGACTTCGCATGTCAGGCAGCCGACGGCAGCCGTCAGAGGGTGAATGTATTCCGGCAGCAGCGGAAGCTGGCCGCCGCCATCCGTCTGCTGAACAGCCGGATTCCTACCCTGCAGGAATTGAAACTGCCCAATATCCTTTACGACCTGGCACAGGAGCCAAGAGGACTTATTCTTGTGACAGGGCCTACCGGAAGCGGAAAGTCTACGACTCTGGCCGCCATGATGGAGCATCTGAACCAGACGGCGGACCGGCATATCATTACCATCGAAGATCCGATAGAGTATGTCTATGAGAGTAAGAAATCTCTGGTGCATCAGCGGGAAGTAGGGAGAGATGTGGAAAGCTTTGCAGGTGCCCTGAGAAGTGCCTTAAGAGAAGATCCGGATGTGATTCTCGTAGGAGAGATGCGTGATTATGAGACCATTTCCGCAGCCCTTCTGGCAGCAGAGACCGGCCATCTGGTCTTAAGCACCCTTCACACTACCGGCGCGGCTCAGACCGTGGAGCGTATCATCGACGCCTGCCCCGGCGAGACCCAGAACCAGGTGCGGATGCAGCTGGCAGGCACCTTAAAAGGGATTGTCAGCCAGTGCCTTATCCCCTGCGGCGAGACTCCGGGCGTGGCAAGGGTGGCAGCAACGGAGCTGCTTCTCGGAACCGATGCGGTCTTAAATCTGCTGCGGGAAGGAAAAGCCCACCAACTGTCCACTCAGATGCAGAACAGTGTCAGCAGTGGCATGCACACCCTCAACATGGATCTGTCCCGTCTGGTAAGGGAAGGCTATATCACCAGACAGCGGGCGGAAGAATATTCCAATAACCGCGCGGAACTGGTGCAGTATTTTTCATAGGAAAAATTGGTTCGGGTGTCAAAACACCCGAACCTCCGGTTACAGGGTTTTTTCGGGCACGAAAAAACCCTTTCTGTTTAAGAAAGGGTCAGAAAAGGGAGGATGCCGGAGACTGCTTCTCCGGCATTATTATGAAAAAGTTTATTTAAAAGTATTAGCTGGCTTGCTTTGTTTGTTTTGATGGTTTTATTATATGCAACAATCGTGAAGGAATCGTGTGCAGATCGTGAACCTTTTTTGAAAGATAAATGAACAAATTATGAACATGCGCCCCCTCGCGCCCCCTTCACTTCCTTGATTCCCCACTTCATCCCGCGCCCATGCTCCCCCGCGCGCCGTGGGTCTCCCACCAATTTACCCCAAAAAAGTTCCCACTTTTCTCCCCAAAATCGCGGCCCACAACACCCCATGGGTCCATATCCCGCCAACCCCGAAAAAATTCCTTCGAAATCAAATTTCGCAGGAATTTTTCCTCTCAAAATCCCGCCACAGACCCAACGACAAGTTTCAATAAAAATATCTTAAAGTTTTATAAAGTGCTGGACATTTTCACAATGCAGCATTATAATTAACTTAAAGCATGAAAGTTCTAAGCAGAACACATTTAGTATCTGCATCTGATGGCCGCGGCCAGTCTGAATGTCTGGAACAAGGAATTCTCTATGCTTTATCCCAACATATATAAGCAGAGAGGATTTCGGTGCACAGAGTCCTCTCGAACACAGAAGAGAGGAGCGTGACGATGGGCGCAAAAGATTCAGTAACAAAGAACTATCTTTCGGACAACCGCAGATTTGCGGATCTGTGTAACTATTACCTGTTTGACGGAGAGCAGGTGATCCGCCCGGAAGATTTGAAGGAGCAGGACACCACAGAGCTGCTGACCGCATTTGGAAACAACTCAAAACAGAAGTGGAGAGACCTGCTGAAGCAGGCGGTAGTCAGGAGAACAGATCAGCGAAGCAGCAAAGAAACACAGAAAACAGAGGGATCTCCACACTCCGGCCGAATTTCTCTCTGGATTTGCCAGGAATGAAAAACTCAGACCGGTGGTGACGATCACCCTGTACTGGGGCACCGGAGCATGGGACGGCCCGCGGAGTATCCACGACATGCTGGAACCCATGGACGACAGCCTGAAGAAATATGTGGCGGATTACCGCCTGAATCTTGTCATACCGGGCGAGATTACGGATTTCGGCAAATTCCGCTCCAGCCTCGGCCCGGTATTGAAACTGTTTCAGCTGGCAGACGACGAAGCCAGGCTGGGGAAAGAACTCACCGAAAATCCCGCATACCGAACAATGGAAAAGGACTCCCTAAGCGTCCTGAACACATTCCTGGGATTGAATATGGCACCAAAAGAAGAAAAGGAGGAAACAGATATGTGTAAAGCATGGGATGATCATAAACAACGTGGAGTGCAGGAAGGTTTACGCCAGGGCCATTTATCTGAACTGATAAAACTTACACTTCGAAGATTTCAGAAGGGAGACACCGCAGAAGCAGTTGCAGAATGGTCTGGTGAAAATCTGAATCTGATCCGGAAGATCTATAATTGTATATCCCAGCAGACTCCGAATTATGATATAGAAGCGATTTGTAGTATACTTTTGAAGTCGGAGCAGGTGTGCTAGTGTTATATGCAGATTGATAGGATTTGAAAAAATAAATATTGTAATGTAAAAAGGTAAGTCAGGTGTGGGCTTACCTTTTTTTATGCTATAATACCCAGGACGAGGTATTAAAATGGAGTACATGGAGATCCGGATCTCGGTGCGGGATCTGGTGGAATTTCTGGAAAAGAGCGGGGATCTGGACAGCCGCTATACAGGGCGCAGAGAAACGAAGACCATGCAGGCGGGCAGCCGTCTGCATCGGAAGATTCAGGGACGGATGGGTTCTGGTTATCATGCGGAGGTATCATTAAAGCTCCGACAGGATCTGGGCGATGTGGCGCTGACTCTGGAAGGCCGGGCGGATGGCATCTGGACCGGTGAGGATGTGACGGTGGTGGATGAAATCAAGGGCACCTACCGGGACATCCAGCGGATGGAGCAGCCAGAGCGGGTGCATCTGGCCCAGGCGAAATGCTATGCCTATATCTATGCGCTGCAGCAGAATCTGTCAAAGATCCGTACCCGGATGGTGTATGCGGATCTGGTGGAACGGTATCATAACTGGCTTTCGTTTCAGGCGGAGTGGAAGGAACGCAGGGAAGCGTCTTTGAAAACGCTGCAGTTTCCGTATACCTATCGGGAGGGGCAGAAAGATCTGGCGGCAGGTGTGTACCGGAGCATTCTGCGGAAGAAGCGCCTCTTTATTCAGGCGCCCACCGGAGTTGGCAAGACCTTATCCACCCTCTTTCCGGCATTAAAAGCAGTGGGAGAAGGACTGGGGGATAAGATTTTCTATCTGACGGCGAGAACCATCACCCGGACGGTGGCGGCGGATACGCTGGACTTATTCCGGGAACAGGACATGCGGGTGAAATCCGTGGTGTTGACGGCAAAGGAAAAGCTCTGCGTCTGTGAGGAGGTACAGTGTGATCCCGATCATTGCCCCAGAGCAAAAGGACACATGGACCGGATCAATGATGCGGTCTTTGAAATGTGGACCAAAGGCCCGGACTCCTGTACCAGAGAGGTGATTCTCGCCCATGCGGAAAAGTGGCAGGTATGTCCTTTTGAAATGAGCCTGGATCTGGCCATCTGGATGGATGTCATTATCTGTGATTATAATTATGTGTTTGATCCGAGAGTCTGCCTGAAGCGCTTCTTTGCAGACGGCGTAAAGGGAGATTATCTTTTTCTGGTGGATGAGGCTCACAATCTGGTGGAACGTGGTCGGGAAATGTACAGCGCCGCTCTCTGCAAGGAAGATTTTCTGGAAGTGAAAAAACTGGCGCGTGGCAAGAGCCAGGCATTAACCAAAGCGCTGGACCGCTGCAACCGGTACCTGCTCACGTTGAAGCGAGAGTGTGAGGAAGGCTGGAAGCGCCTGGAAAGTGTGGAAGGCTTCACCATTCCGCTTATGCAGCTTACCGAGGAACTGAATCATGTGCTGGAGCAGCCTATGGAGGAAAATCTGAAGAAGACGCTGACGGATTTCTGGTTTCAGACGCAGCGCTTTCTGGATACCTGCGACCGACTGGATGAAAATTATGAAATTTACACGGAATTTCAGGAGGATGGAAGATTTGTGCTCCATCTCTACTGCGTGCGTCCTGCAGAAAATTTAAGAAACTGTCTGGATCGGGGAAACAGCACGGTCTTCTTTTCGGCGACGCTGCTTCCGGTCAATTATTATAAAGATCTGCTCACGGGGGATCAGGAGGATTATGCGGTCTATGCGCAGTCTCCTTTTGAGCAGGAGCAGCGTCTTCTGCTCATCGGAATGGATGTGAGCAGCCGCTATACCCGGAGAGGAGAACAGGAATATGCCAGAATGGCGGACTATATCTGTCAGACGGCGGAGAGCCATAAGGGAAATTATCTGGTGTTCTTTCCCTCTTACCGGATGCTGGAAGATGTCTATGAAAAATGTGAGGAGCGGGAAATTCTGAAACAGTATTTTGACCGAAAGGGAATGGATGGATTTGCCTATGCCTATCAGTATCCGGGAATGAATAAGGTGCTGCAGGCGGCGGGAAGAGTGATCCGGACGACAGAAGACCGGGGCGTGATTCTTTTGATGGATGAGAGGTTTGGAAATGTCTCCTATCAGAATCTTTTTCCAAGAGAATGGTCAGACCATGCGCGCTGCAGGCTGCAGGATCTGACCGGGTATTTGACGGAATTTTGGAACAGCGTATAAACCATCAGAGTCCATTCGCAAAATCGCCTCTACGAGGCTTTACTTTTGCTCATTATGGCGTCTCGCCATATAAATGTTCAGGAATATGCTTAGCCATGCAAGCATGACCCGCATATTTCCCGAACATTTGCATGGACTCTGATGGTTCTAAAAGTAACTCATAAACTGTCTTGCTGCATTGCTGACAGGCATCTGCTCATTATGGATAATGGCCAGCTGTCTGGCAGGCAGCTCTGTTTTCAGCGGAATCCGGAACAGATCGCCGGTATTATGCTGGACACAGAAGTCCGGCACGAAAGCAATACCAAGGCCGATGGCGGCCAGGTCGATGAGCAGGTCATTGGAGCTGAGTTCGATCTCCGGCACCAGATCCAGCTGCTGCTGCTGGAACAGGGAATGCAGGAACTCGCTGGTGGTACTGTTGCGGTTCAGCATGAGAATCGGATAAGTGAGCAGCTCCTTCAAAGAGAGGGTCTGATGCTCCAGCTCTCCATAATATTTCCTGCTGGCTACAAAGCAGTCGTGGAAATCCTTGATAAACTGAATGTGGCATCCGTGTCCCAGGCGGGAGTTGGGATAATTGGTGAAAATCAGGTCCACCGTGCCGCTTTCCAGCAGATCCACGCATCCGATGGAGGTCTGGTTGGTGACCTTAATGTGGATGTTGGGGTATTCCTTGTGGAACCGGCTTAAATAGGGCACCAGAAAATAACGGCAGATGGTGTCGCTGGCGCCGATGCGGAGCTGCCCGCCGCCCAGGGAACCGGTCTCCAGAATCTGCATTTCGCCGCGCTTGATGAGATTCATGGCGGGTTCGATGTGACGGAGCAGGATCTCACCTTCCGGGGTCAGCTGTACCTTTTTGGTGCTGCGGATAAAAAGGGGCTGGTTCAGCTTCTTCTCCAACACTTTGATGGACTGGCTGACAGCCGACTGGGAGATGTAAAGTTTCCGGGAAGCCTCGGAAAAGCTTAAGGAAATAGCCACATAGTAAAAGACTTTATAAAGTTCGTAATTAATATCCATTATTAGTACCTCTTATGAAATATGGGTGTATTTGTAATGATAATAATAGATACATCCATATTTTTCAAGAGAAACCTGCAATCCGTGAGCAGGTTATTTTAAGAAAAATTACAGTTCACAGTGAGTCATTTCCCTAAGAAAAACCAGTATCCAAGGGCCAGCTGGATCACCAGAATCAGGGGCATGCCCACAACGAAATACCAGTGCTTTGTCTTGTGGCGGAAGGTGTACATGCCGAGAATGGCGCCTGCAGACCCGCCGATGATGGCAGAGAGAAAGAGGGTTTTCTCCGGAATCCGCCAGCGGTGGTGCTTTGCCTTGTATTTGTCGGTGCCCATGAGGGAAAATGCCAGCACATTGACAGCGATCAGATAATAATAAAAAATCATGAAAATCTCCTCCAGGTAAGTATGATTTTTAATCATACTCCATTTTCAGAAGAAAAAGCAAGTATGGCAAAATATCCGCTTTGCATGTAAAACTGAATGCGGTATAATAAAATTTCAGGGAGGTTTGTATGGGAGAGATCAGAGAAGAATTTATAAACGGCTTCTGCCGGACCACCAATGAGTCAAGAACCGTCTGCTGTGAGTATGAGAGGCAGCCGGATGGAACATGGGAGCTGACAGACTATGAGTGCAACGTGGACAGCTGTCCCAACAGCGCGGCCTGTCAGATCTATAAGGAAGCGAGAGAAAAAGGAGGAACTTTTTAATGGGAAAAAGACTTCTGGACTGCACGGCATCGGACGTGAAGGCATTTACAAAGGAAGACTGGCTGTACAGCATCGGAGCCAATGAAGGAAGAACGCTGGCCTGCGAGACCATCGGCACCGTGCTGCCGCTGTTCGGGGATGTGACCAACGCGGAAGTGGCATCTTCTCTGGGAGCGGATATTCTGCTGTTAAATATTTTTGATGTGGACAATCCCATCATTCAGGGGCTGCCGGAGGTGAAGCCGGAAGACCGGGTGCGGGAGTTAAAGCACCTGACCGGACGGATGATTGGTATCAACCTGGAACCGGTGGAAAGTGGATATGAAGGCGAAGACCCGGATAATATGTGGAAAATGTCCCCGGGACGGATGGCAACTCTGAAAAATGCCAGAAAAGCCTGCGAAATGGGTGTGGACATGGTACTTCTTACCGGAAATCCCGGTAACGGTGTTTCCAACCAGGCCATTACCGATACCCTGAAAGTGCTGAAGCAGGAGCTGGGAGACAAGCTGATTCTGGCAGCAGGCAAGATGCATGCGTCCGGTATTTTAAGCGAGGCCGGAGAGCATATCATTACAGAAAAAGATGTGGAAGAATTTATCGGGGCAGGGGCAGATATTGTGCTGTTTCCGGCGCCGGGCACCGTTCCGGGCATTACCCAGGAATATGTCAGAAGCCTGGTAGCCGTGGCCCACAGCCATAATGTGCTGACCATGACCAGCATCGGAACCTCCCAGGAGGGAGCTGATGCGGAGACCATCCGGCAGATTGCCCTTATGTGCAAGATGGCGGGAACGGATATCCACCATCTGGGAGATTCCGGTTATACAGGCATTGCCGTTCCGGAAAATATTACCGCTTATTCCAAAGTCATCCGCGGAGCGAGACATACCTATCGTCGTATGGCTCTTTCCGTAAACAGATAAAGATAAATAAGAAGAAAAGGAGAATACCCATGAAAAACTTTTTTAACGAATTTAAGAAATTTATTTCCAGAGGAAATGTCATTGACCTGGCAGTCGGCGTTATCATCGGCAGCGCGTTCACGGCTATCGTGAATTCTCTGGTAACCGATATCTTTACACCGATTATTTCCCTGGTGGCAGGCGGCACCCAGATGGAGTCCCTGAGCATCACCTTCGGTGTGGGTGAGCATGCGGCAAAACTGGCCTATGGATCCTTCCTTTCCGCAGTCATTAATTTCCTGATTACCGCATTTGCGATATTCTGTATGGTAAAAGCCATCAACACCGTACAGGACAAGCTGGCTAAGAAACCGGAAGAGGAAGCACCGGCAGAGCCCACTAAGAAGAACTGCCCGTTCTGTCAGTCTGAGATTGACATCCGCGCCATCCGCTGTCCGTTCTGCACATCCGAGCTGGACAAATAAAGCAGCCTCCGGCGTGGGAAACGCTTAATCAGCGTTTCCATAATATAAAAATCAGAATTGAGGATATTTCATGAGTTACGCAGATCAGTTATTTATTCATATGTGCCAGGATATTCTGGACAACGGCACCAGTACGGAAGGAGAAAAGGTACGTCCCCACTGGGAGGACGGAAGTTCTGCCTACACCATCAAGCGTTTTGGTGTGGTGAACCGCTATGATTTACGAAAAGAATTTCCGGCGCTGACCCTCAGAAAAACAGCCCTCAAAAGCTGCATGGATGAGATTTTATGGATTTATCAGCGGAAATCCGCCAACATTCATGATCTGAACAGCCATGTGTGGGACGAGTGGGCCGACGAGACCGGATCCATCGGAAAAGCCTACGGCTATCAGATCGGTGTGAAAAGTAAATATAAGGAAGGTATGATGGACCAGATGGACCGCGTGCTCTACGATCTGAAGAACAATCCCTTCAGCCGCAGAATCATGACCAACACCTATGTCCATGAAGATTTAAGCGAGATGCATCTCTATCCCTGCGCGTACAGTACCACCTGGAATGTGACCGAAGAAAAGGGTTCTGACAAGCTGGTGCTCAACATGGTGCTGAACCAGCGCTCCCAGGATGTGCTGGCGGCCAATAACTGGAATGTGTGCCAGTATGCCATTTTACTGATGATGGTAGCCCAGGTCTGTGATATGATACCGGGGGAACTGCTGCACGTGATTGCGGACGCGCATATTTACGACCGCCATGTGGATGTGATCAAGGAATTGATCAGCAGGGAGACTTATCCGGCTCCGAAAGTACGCCTGAATCCGGAGGTGAAGGATTTCTATCAGTTTACCACCGCAGATCTTCTGGTGGAGGATTACCAGGCGGGACCCCAGGTGAAAAATATTCCCATTGCCGTATAAAAAGGAGGACGAACAACATGAATCTGATTGTAAATGTGGATCAGAACTGGGCCATTGGATATAAAGGAAAGCTTCTGGTGAGCATTCCGGAGGATATGAAATTTTTCCGCTCCGAGACCAGCGGGAAAGTCGTGGTTCTTGGAAGAAAGACCCTGGCCACCTTCCCGGGCGGAATGCCCTTAAAGAACCGGACCAATATCATTCTGACCAGAAATCCGGATTATCAGGTGAAGGACACCATTGTCTGCCACAGTGTGGAGGAAGTGCTGGAAGAACTGAAAAAATATAACAGTGAAGACGTCTATATCATCGGAGGAGATACCATTTATAAGGAATTTCTGCCCTACTGTGATGTGGCGCATGTGACCCGAACCGATCATGCCTATGAGGCGGATGCCTGGTTCCCGAATCTGGAGGAAGACCCAGAGTGGGAGCTGACCGGGGAGAGTGATGAGAAGACTTACTTTGACCTGGAGTTCCGTTTCTGCCGTTACGAGAGACGGAGGGCGTAAACAATGGCAAAGAGGGAAAGGATGTTCCAGCCGGGACTTCGCGGACTGGATACGAACCTTCTGGTGGTGCTGTCGTTCATTATGATCTTCGGATTTGTCATGATCTACAGCGCCAGCTATTACACGGCGGGACTGAGCAAGGCTTATAACTACGATCCCATGTATCTTCTGAAAAATCAGATCGTATATTCGGTTCTGGGTGTGATTGCCATGCTGGTGGTGGCGTCCGTAAACTATCATATCTGGAGCGCGTTTGTCATTCCCGGATATGTGCTGTGTATCGGACTGATTCTGCTTCTGAAGACGCCTCTTGGTGTTACGGTAAAAGGAGCAACCCGGTGGATTCGTCTGGGAGGCATCCAGTTCCAGGTGGCAGAGCCGGTAAAGCTCATTATGATTGTGGTTATGGCCACGTTGATTGTGGTGAAAGGCCGGTATCTGAAGAGCTGGTTATCCATGATTAAGATTATGATTCCCAGCGGACTTATTGCGGTGCTGATCTGGAAAATCAGTGATAACATGAGTACGGCTACCATTCTTCTGGGAACGGCGGTCTTCATGATGTATGTGGTACATCCGGAGCAGTGGAAATTCATGCTCTGTGCGGCAGGCGTGGCAGTGTTTGTCGCCGTGATGATTTATTATGTAAAGAGCCTGGATCCGTCGGCACTGGCGGAAAACTTCCGTTTTGCCCGTATCCGTGCCTGGCTGGAGCCTTATGAATATGAAAAAGATACGGCATTCCAGTCACTGCAGGGACTTTACGCCATTGGTTCCGGCGGTCTGTTTGGAAAGGGCCTGGGCAACAGTATCCAGAAGCTGGGTAAAATCCCGGAGCCGTATAACGACTATATTTTTGCAATTATCTGTGAGGAGCTGGGCATCTTCGGTGCAGGTCTGATTATTCTGTTATTTATTTATCTGCTGTACCGGATTTTTATTATTTCCCAGACCGCAGAGGATCTGCTGGGCAGAATGATTTCCATCGGAGTGTTCTCCCATATTGCCCTGCAGGTAATTTTAAATCTGCTGGTAGTTACCAATCTGTTTCCGACCACGGGAGTTACCCTGCCCTTCTTCAGTTACGGAGGTACGGCAACGGTGTTCCTGCTGATGGAGATCGGACTGGTTTTGAACGTTAATAAATACAGTATACAAAGACGCCTGGATGCCATCCGGGAAGAGAGATTATAACAGGAGGACCTTATGTATCGAGATCATACCAAAGTGGTAAAAATCGGTGACCGGGTCATCGGTGGGGGCAATCCCATTCTGATCCAGTCCATGACCAATACAAGAACTGAGGATGTGGAGGCAACGGTTTCCCAGATCCGCAGACTTACCGCAGCCGGATGTGAGATCATCCGCTGTACCGTTCCCACCATGGAAGCAGCGCTGGCTTTAAAGGAGATCAAGAAGCAGATCTCCATTCCGCTGGTAGCGGATATTCATTTTGATTATAAGATGGCCATTGCAGCCATGGAAAATGGTGCGGACAAGATCCGTATCAATCCGGGAAATATCGGAAGCTATGAGCGCATCAAAGCAGTTGTGGATACAGCAAAAGAGAGAAATATCCCTATCCGTGTGGGTGTCAACAGCGGTTCTCTGGAAAAGGACCTGGTGGAGAAATATCACGGCGTTACCGCAGAGGGCATCGTGGAGAGCGCCCTTGACAAAGTGAAAATCATCGAGGACATGGGCTATGCCAATCTGGTCATCAGCATCAAATCTTCCAACGTGCTTATGTGTGCCAAAGCCCATGAACTGATTGCCCAGAAGACCGATCACCCGCTTCATGTGGGAATCACGGAGGCAGGTACCCTGTATTCCGGAAATATCAAATCCGCAGTTGGCCTTGGCGTGATTCTCTATCAGGGCATCGGTGATACCATCCGTGTCTCTCTGACCGGCGATCCGGCAGAGGAAGTAAAATCTGCCCGTCTGATTTTAAGGACGTTGGGACTTAGAAAAGGCGGCGTGGAAGTGGTTTCCTGTCCGACCTGCGGCAGAACGAAAATTGACCTTATTGGTCTGGCAAATAAAGTAGAAGCCATGGCAGCTAACTATCCGCTGGATATCCGGGTAGCCGTCATGGGCTGCGTGGTCAACGGACCGGGTGAGGCAAGAGAGGCAGATATCGGAATCGCAGGCGGCGACGGTATTGGTCTTCTGATTAAACATGGTGAGATTGTTCAGAAGCTCCCGGAGGATCAGCTCCTGGATGCCCTTCGTACAGAACTGGAGAACTGGAATGAATGAAAAACCGTTTTTTGAAGTGTTTCGGACACTGCAGGTAGACGGACAACTGCATAGTCTCTTTGAGCAGGTCATGGTCACCCGGGTATCGACGAACCCGAAGCGTGATGTGCTAAGAGTGTACATTGTGAGCAAAAAGCTGATTGCAAAAGATCAGCTTTTTCATATTGCAAAACAGATTCAGCGGCAGATTTTCGGCACTCGAAAGACCCAGGTCTATTTCTTTGAAAAATTCCAGCTGTCCGGGCAGTACACGCCGGAAAAGCTGTGGGATCTCTATGAGGAAAGCGTGCTGACAGAACTGGAAGCCTACAGCCCCTACAAAAGAAGCATTATGAAAAATGCAAAGGTGGAGTTTCCGGATGAGCACAACATGATGGTCTCCGTCTCCGATCAGGTCTATGACAAGGAAGCCGTGGACGATATTTTGCGGATTCTGGACCGGGTGTTCAATGAGCGCTGTGGATTCCAGGTGAAGGTGGACGTGAACTATGTGGATTTCAAGGATCACAAGAGCCTGGAGAAGAGCGAGGCCCAGATGCGCCAGAAGATTACTTTCCTGACCGAGAGCCTCATGAAGGAAAAAGAGGCCAAAGCCGAGGCGAAGGCGGAGCGGAAAGCAGCCAGGGAAGAGGCAAAGGCAGCAGGCGCTTCCGGTGGAAAAGTATCCGGAAATGGTGCCGGGGCAGCAGTCAGTGCCGGTGGAAATGCCGGAGCGGCAGCCGGGAAAGATGCAGGCAGCTCAGGCGGAAAATCCGGCTTCGGCGGCAGAAAATCCTTCGGCGGCGGACGGTTTGGCGGAGAAGGCCGTGGAGGCAGTATCCGAAGAAGTGATAACCCGGATGTGCTCTACGGGCGTGATTTCGAGGACGAACCGATTCCGCTGGAGCAGGTCATCGAGGAGATGGGAGAGGTTACCATCCGCGGCAAGATCCTCAATATGGAGGAGCGTGAGATCCGCGGGGAGCGTACCATTGTAACCCTGACCGTGTCAGATTTTACCGATACCATTCATGTAAAAATGTTTACCAGAAATGAGCAGCTGGAAGAACTGCGGAGCAGGATTTCCGCAGGGGGCTTTGTGAAGCTCAAAGGGATGACGACTCTGGACCGTTTTGACCATGAGCTGACCATCAGCTCTGTGGTGGGTATTAAGAAGATTGCGGACTTTACCACTTCCCGTATGGATTATTCCTACAAGAAGCGTGTGGAGCTTCACTGCCATACAAAGATGAGCGATATGGACGGTGTTACCGATGCGTCTGTTCTTCTGAAACGTGCCAAAGCGTGGGGGATGCCCGCTCTTGCCATCACCGACCACGGCTGTGTCCAGGCATTTACGGAGGCCAGCCATACCATTTCCAAGGATGAAGAGTTCAAAGTGATCTACGGAGTGGAAGGCTATCTGGTAGACGACCTGAAGGAACTGGTGGAAAATTCCAAGGGTCAGAGTCTGGATGCTCCGTATGTGGTATTTGACCTGGAGACCACCGGACTTTCCGCGGTTAATAATAAGATTATTGAGATCGGCGCGGTGAAGGTGGAGAATGGAAAGATCACCGACCGGTTCAGTACCTTTGTCAACCCGAAGGAACCCATTCCTTTTGAGATTGAGGAGCTGACCAGTATCAGTGATGAGATGGTCATGGATGCCCCCACCATCGAGGAGATTCTGCCGGATTTTCTGAAATTCTGCGAGGACTGTGTGCTGATCGCGCACAATGCTTCCTTTGATGCAGGATTTATCGAGGAAAACTGCCGCCGGATGAACATTCCAACAGACTTTACGGTAGGAGATACGGTGGCCATGGCAAGACTCCTGCTTCCGGCTCTTAATAAATTCAAGCTGGATACGGTAGCCAAGGCGCTGAACGTTTCCCTCGACCATCACCACCGGGCTGTGGATGATGCGGCCTGCACGGCAGAGATTTTTGTAAAATTTATCGAGATGTTCAAGGCACGGGATTCCTATAATCTCGACCAGGTCAATGAAATGGGACGTACCAACGAGGATGCGATCCGCAAGCTTCCCACCTACCATGTCATTATCCTGGCGAAAAATGACATCGGAAGAGTCAATCTGTACCGTCTGGTATCCTGGTCCCATTTGAAGTATTTTGCCAGAAGACCGCGAATTCCAAAGAGTCTTCTGAATGAGTACCGGGAAGGTCTGATTGTGGGTTCGGCCTGCGAGGCGGGCGAGCTTTATCAGGCGATTTTAAGGGGTGCGCCCAGCCAGGAAGTAGCGCGAATCGTGAATTTCTACGATTATCTGGAAATTCAGCCCCTGGGCAACAACGGGTTCATGCTCCGGGATTCCAAGAACCCGGTAAATTCCGAGGAAGATCTCCGGGAAAATGTCCGGAAGATTGTGCGGCTCGGCGAAGAATTTAAGAAACCGGTGGTTGCCACCTGTGACGTGCATTTTATTGATCCGGAGGATGAAGTGTACCGACGGATTATCATGGCGGGCAAAGGCTTTAACGATGCCGATGAGCAGGCGCCTCTGTACCTTCGTACCACAGAGGAAATGCTGGCGGAATTTGAATTCCTCGGCGCGGAAAAGGCGGAAGAGGTGGTCATCACCAACACCAACATGATTTCCGATATGTGCGAACATCTGTCCCCGGTGCGGCCGGACAAGTGTCCGCCGGTCATCCCCAATTCCGATAAGACCCTGCGTGAAATCTGCTACAACAAGGCTCATGAGATTTACGGAGAAAATCTGCCGGAAGTGGTAACGGAGCGCCTGGAGAGGGAACTGAAATCCATCATCGGAAATGGGTTCGCCGTTATGTACATCATCGCCCAGAAGCTGGTGTGGAAATCCAATGACGACGGCTATCTGGTAGGTTCCCGTGGTTCCGTAGGTTCCTCCTTTGTGGCGACCATGGCTGGAATCACGGAGGTCAATCCTCTGAGACCCCATTACATCTGTCCCCAGTGCCACTACAGCGATTTTGACTCGGACGATGTAAAACCCTTTGCGGGAATGGCGGGCTGTGACATGCCGGACAAGGACTGCCCGGTGTGCGGCCATAAACTGAATAAAGAAGGATTTGATATTCCCTTCGAGACGTTCCTTGGATTCAAGGGAAACAAGGAGCCGGATATCGACCTGAACTTCTCCGGAGACTATCAGTCCAAGGCGCATAAATACACCGAGGTTATCTTTGGCGCGGGACAGACCTTCCGTGCGGGAACCATCGGTACGCTGGCGGACAAGACAGCTTTTGGATATGTAAAAAAATACTATGAAGAGCGGGGCACCAGTAAACGGAACTGCGAGATCGACCGGATCGTGCAGGGCTGTACCGGTGTCCGTCGGACCACGGGCCAGCACCCGGGCGGTATCATCGTACTGCCGCTGGGCGAGACCATCTATTCCTTTACGCCGGTGCAGCATCCGGCCAACGATATGACTACGGATACGGTAACCACCCATTTCGATTACCATTCCATCGACCATAACCTGCTGAAGCTGGATATTCTGGGTCATGATGATCCGACGATGATCCGTATGCTGGAGGACTTAACCGGCGTGGATGCCAAGACCATTCCGCTGGATGATCCGCAGGTTATGTCATTATTCCAGAGCACGGAAGCTCTGGGCGTGAAGCCGGAAGACATCGGCGGCACGAGGCTTGGCTCTCTGGGAATCCCGGAGTTCGGTACCGAGTTCGCGATGCAGATGTTGATTGATACCCATCCGACTCATTTTTCTGATCTGGTCCGCATTGCCGGACTGGCACACGGAACGGACGTATGGCTGGGTAATGCACAGACCTTGATTCAGGAAGGAAAGGCAACCATTTCCACGGCTATCTGTACCCGAGACGATATTATGACTTATCTCATCGGTATGGGGCTGGACAGTGAGATGTCCTTCAAGATCATGGAGGCCGTCCGGAAAGGAACCGTAGCCAAAGGAAAATGTGACAACTGGCCGAAATGGAAGGAAGAAATGATCGCCCACAACGTGCCGGACTGGTATATCTGGTCCTGTGAGAAGATCAAGTACATGTTCCCGAAGGCCCATGCGGCGGCTTACGTTATGATGGCATGGAGAATTGCCTGGTGTAAGATCAATTATCCGCTGGCTTATTATGCGGCTTACTTCAGTATCCGCGCGGATGCATTCAACTATGAGATCATGTGTCAGGGCCGGGACCGCCTGGAATACTATATGGCGGATTATAAGAGAAGAAGCGACAGCCTGTCTCAGAAAGAGCAGGAGACACTGAAGGATATGAAGAGTGTACAGGAAATGTATGCCCGCGGCTTTGAGTTTATGAAGATCGACATCTACCGGGCCAACGCCCACGAGTTCCAGATCATCGACGGAAAACTCATGCCGTCCCTGTCCACCATCGACGGACTGGGTGACAAGGCAGCCGACGCCTTCGTGGAAGCGGCAGCCCAGGGACCGTTCCTGTCCAAGGACGACCTCCGCCAGCGCAGCAAGCTCAGTAAGACCGTCATCGACCTGATGGCAGATCTGGGTCTTCTGGAAGGGCTGCCCGAATCCAACCAGCTGTCGCTGTTCGATTTTGGGTGATATTACAATCACAGATACCAAATGGCCGAAAGTGACAATCTGTGAGCGGAACCGCTCGCGCTAAGTCCTCGATCCAGCGGTACTAACACTCAAACATCGTCTTTGACTTGTTTTCGTGAAGTACCGGGACTGCGGACGTTCCTTTCACAGAAAGTCACTCCCGGCCATTTTGGAATCCGTAAAAAGCACTTTACTTATTAACATTTATAAGATATACTAAGCTGTGTATGCGGTCAATTTTAACCTGGGACCGCAGTTGTTTATACAGGACAGGAAAAGAGAAACCTGTGAAATGGAGGAAAGTTATCTATGGTAAGAGCAGTTGTAGGAGCAAACTGGGGTGACGAAGGAAAAGGCAAGATCACCGATATGCTCGGCCAGGAGTCCGATATTATTGTAAGATTCCAGGGAGGAGCCAATGCGGGACACACAATCGTCAATGATTATGGAAAGTTTGCATTACACACCCTGCCGTCCGGAATCTTTTATGGTCATACGACCAGCATTATCGGAAACGGCGTGGCACTGAATATCCCGGTATTTTTCAAGGAACTTCAGGGAGTTGTGGATCAGGGCGTTCCGATGCCGAAGATCCTGGTGTCTGACCGTGCGCAGATGGTAATGTCTTATCATATTCTTTTTGATAAACTGGAAGAAGAGCGTCTGGCTGGAAAATCCTTCGGATCCACCAAGTCCGGTATCGCACCGTTCTATTCAGACAAATATGCAAAGATCGGTTTCCAGGTCAGCGACCTGTTTGCCGATGAAAAAGAATTAAGAGAAAGAATTGCAAACGTAATTCTGAAGAAAAACGTACTTCTTGAGAACCTGTATCATGCAGAGCCGCTCAAAGAGGACGATATTTACGAAGAGCTCATGGGCTACAAGAAGATGGTAGAGCCGTATGTATGCGACGTGTCCGCCTATCTGTGGAATGCCATCAAAGAAGGCAAGAACATCCTGCTGGAAGGCCAGCTGGGAACCCTCAAGGATCCGGATCACGGAATCTACCCGATGGTTACCTCCTCTTCCACACTGGCAGCTTACGGTGCCATCGGAGCAGGTATCCCGCCTTATGAGATCAAACAGGTCATCACCGTATGCAAGGCATACTCCAGTGCAGTAGGAGCAGGCGCATTCGTCAGCGAGATCTTCGGTGACGAGGCAGACGAGCTCAGAAGACGCGGCGGAGACGGTGGAGAGTACGGTGCAACTACCGGACGTCCGAGAAGAATGGGATGGTTCGACTGTGTGGCTTCCAAATACGGATGCCGTCTGCAGGGCGCTACCGACGTAGCATTCACCGTACTTGACGTACTTGGCTATCTGGATGAGATTCCGGTATGCGTAGGCTACGATATCGACGGTAAAGTAACCACCGATTTCCCGACTACCCATCTGCTGGAGAAAGCAAAACCGGTATACGAAATACTTCCGGGCTGGAAATGCGATATCCGCGGCATCAAGAACTACGAGGATCTGCCGGAGAACTGCCGCAAATACATCGAGTTCATTGAGAAACAGATCGGATTCCCGATTACCATGATTTCCAACGGACCTGGAAGAAACGACATCATCCACAGAAACGTAAAATAAGAGACTTATGATCAGAAATATTGTATTTGACATTGGAAACGTACTGGTAGATTACTGCTGGCAGGATCATATTGCACATTATGGATTTACGGGTGAGAAGGCAGACCGGATTGCCCGTGCCATGATGCTGGGACCGGACTGGAAGGAACTGGACCGGGGCGTGTTAAGCGGCGAAGAATTCCGCCAGCTGCTCATCGGCAAAGCGCCGGAGCTTGAGCAGGAAATTCTGCTGCTCATGTCTGATCTGAGCACTCTGGTGCGGAGACGGGAAGGCAGTATTCCGTGGCTTCAGGATCTGAAAGCAAGAGGATATGGCACCTATTATCTTTCCAACTATGGAGAACAGGTGTGCCGTGATACGGCAGATTCTCTGGATTTTATGAAAGAGATGGACGGTGGTATCATGTCCTGTGAAGTGCATCAGATCAAACCGGATGCAGAGATTTTCCATACACTGCTTGACCGGTATGGCCTGAAAGCGGAGGAAAGTATTTTCCTGGATGATACAAAAATCAATGTGGACGCAGCGCTTGGCGTTGGGATGCAGGGACTGCTGGTGGAGAGCCAGGAGCAGGCCATCCGCGACCTGAATGCGCTTCTGACACAGCAAGACTGAGCAACAAAGGAGCAGGAGGGGAGACTTTTCTGCTCCTTTTACTATCGAAAGGACGACCGAAGATGAGAGATATACTGGATGTACACACCCATACCATTGCCAGCGGGCATGCTTATAACACCATGATGGAAATGATCCATGCAGCCCGGGATAAGGGACTGGAAGTATACGGAATTACGGAGCATGCGCCACAAATGCCGGGTACCTGCGGAGAATTTTATTTTCATAATCTGAAAGTAGTGCCGCGTCAGCACGGAGATCTGGAAGTGCTGCTGGGCGTGGAGCTGAACATTCTGGATGAGAATGGAACCGTGGATCTGGGGGAACCCTATCTGGGAAAGATGGATGTGGCCATTGCAAGCCTTCATACGCCCTGCATCAAGCCGGGCAGCCGGGACTGGAATACGGCCTGCATCATTAACGCCATGAAAAATCCGCACATCAATATCATCGGCCATCCGGACGACGGACGTTATCCGCTGGATTATGAAGCAATTGTACAGGCGGCAAAGGAATATCATATCCTGCTGGAGATCAACAACAATTCCCTGAATCCCAGAGGCTTCCGCCAGAATGCGCGGGAAAATGACCTGACCATGCTCCGCCTCTGCAAGAAATACGGCGTGTCTGTCATCATGGGAAGCGACGCCCATTATTATGAGGATATCCTCAACCACAGCCGTTCCCTGGAACTGATTGAGGAAGTGGAGTTCCCGGAGGAGCTGGTCGCCAATTCTAAAAAGGAACGGCTCTATTCATTTATCAATAAATATCTTCAGAATGGCTGGACTTTATGATTTTAGTGTGTTAAAATGTTGAAATCAGGAGTACAAGATCAGGGGGTAAGACATGAGCAAAAGAATTCGCAATGAGGCCACCGACGGACTTTTCCGCGCGATCCTCAGTCTGCAGAGTATGGAAGAATGCTATACTTTCTTTGAAGACGTCTGCACCATCAACGAGATCCAGTCTCTGTCCCAGCGTTTTGAAGTTGCAAAGCTGCTGCGGGAGAAACAGACCTATCTGGAGATAGCAGAGAAAACAGGAGCATCCACCGCGACCATCAGCCGCGTGAACCGCTCTTTGAATTACGGAAATGACGGATACGATATGGTATTCCGCCGTCTGGAAAAAGAAGATGAAGAAAAAGGAAAAGAGTAAGCCGCACAACACGGTTTACTCTTTTTCTTTGCGTTTCTTTCCGGTTTCTTTTTTGGGAAGACCGTCGATTAATTTTTCGATGACCTGCTTTTTCACATACACATCAAAACTTAAGAGGCAGATAAAGGAGAAGGTCTGCAGAAACTGCCGGTCCTCTTCTTCCGCATCCGGGAAAATCTCAGAAGCAATGTGATATTTATCAATCACATCCTGCTTCATTTTTTCCACCTGGCTTTTCTCCAGACTGAATACTTCCTCATAGATGGACTGCATATTAAAATCGCCCTCGTTGTGGAAATACCGCTCGGTCAGCGGCTCCAGAAGACTCTGGATATCTCCGATGGAGAGGATGGATTTATAATAGTAAATATAGATCAGAAGCAGCATATGCTCCTTGGAATACTTTTTCTTGTCCGGAGAGGGCAGAAGCCGGTTCTTCGCATAGTTGTTGATCATGGTCTTGGTAAGGATCTTGTCCTCCGGGTAGCGCTTGGAGGAGCTTAAATGTTCTTCCATAAACGTCGTCACCTGATCCATGTAGAGATCAATGTTCGGAATTTCTTTTGGTTTGATATAATCAATCCGGTCAAGGCTTTCCAGAATGCTGTTGAGAATGTCCTGCTGGTTAATTGTCATACGTAATCACCTCGTTTATCTATTATATAGTATTTAAAACTACATAACAAGTCTTTTTGCACAAAAAATTTCTGCGGGATTTACGTATAAGAACGATTGGAAAGGGTATACTGTAAATGTACGGAAGAGAAATTGAATACTTATCCTCCCCTTTGAAGGTCCGTCTGCTGTGGAGCGCCATGGCAGGCGGATTTTTGTGGGCGAGGGGTCAGTTCGCATTCTTATTCATTGACATTGCCCGGGCACAATGTTAGAGTGATAAGCGGAGGATCAGGACATGAACAAAGAGAAAATAAAGATTGCCATAGCCGGAACCGGTTATGTGGGCCTGTCCAACGCGGTGCTGTTATCCCAGCATCATGAGGTGTGGGCCGTAGATATTATAAAGGAAAAAACAGATCTTATTAACAGCGGGAAGTCTCCCATTGTGGATAAAGAGATGGAAGAATATTTAGCTGGTGGAAAACTTCACCTGACAGCCACCATCGACGGAGAGATGGCATACCGCCAGGCGGATTTTGTCATTATTTCCACACCCACCAATTACGACCCGGTGAAAAATTATTTTGACACCAGTTCGGTGGAAGCGGTGATTCAGCTGGTACAGAAATGCCATCCGGAGGCAGTGATGGTAGTAAAATCCACGGTTCCTGTAGGATTCACCCAGCATATGTATGAAAAATATCATTGCAAAAACCTTCTGTTCTCCCCGGAATTTTTAAGGGAGGGAAGAGCCCTCTATGATAACCTTTATCCGTCCCGGATTATTGTGGGCGTGCCGGAAGGAAGAGAGGATCTTCAGGAAGCAGCGGAGACTTTTGCCGGACTCTTAAAAGAAGGTGCTATTAAGGAAGAAGTTCCTACCCTCTTTATGGGAACGACGGAAGCGGAAGCAGTAAAACTGTTTGCAAATACCTATCTGGCACTCCGGGTCTCTTATTTTAATGAGCTGGATACCTACGCAGAGGTGCGTGGACTGAATACGAAGCACATCATCGACGGTGTCTGCCTGGATCCGCGAATCGGAAGCCACTACAACAATCCGTCCTTCGGCTACGGCGGTTACTGCCTGCCAAAGGATACGAAGCAGCTGCTGGCCAACTACCAGGATGTGCCGGAAAATCTTATTGAGGCCATCGTGGAGGCCAATCGCACGAGAAAAGATTTCATCGCGGAGCGGGTACTGGAACGCGCCGGATATTATGAAGGTGAGAACGGCAGAAACGGACTTCCCGGACGGCAGGTGACCGTGGGTGTCTACCGCCTGACCATGAAAGCCAACAGCGATAATTTCCGTCAGAGCTCCATTCAGGGCATTATGAAGCGGATCAAAGCCAAAGGCGCAGAAGTCATTATCTACGAACCCACCCTGGAGGATGGCAGCCGCTTCTTCGGAAGCCTGGTGGTCAATGACCTTGTCCGGTTCAAACAGGAGAGCCAGGCTATCATCGCAAACCGCTACAGCTCTGAGCTGGACGATGTACAGGAAAAAGTCTATACGAGGGACATTTTCCGGAGAGATTGATGATGAATAAAAAGTGATGCTCTCTGAAAGGAACGTCCGCAGTCCCGGTACTTCCTGAGAAGGAGACGCAGACGATATTCGAAGGTTAGTACCGCTGGATCGAGGACTTAGCGCGAGCGGTTCCTTTTCAGAGAATATCACTTTTGTTAGGTACGTATGGCTCTGAATAATTTCAAATATAATATTGACATTTTTCTCAATATCGAATACTATTCTACTTAGTGATATTGGCACAGGAACGAAAGGCAGTGACGTCAAGAAACGAAAGGCATCTTGACACCACTGCCTTTTTATTGTGTAACAATTCAGAGCCATACATGAGCAAAAGTCGCTGGATGTCCGGGGGACATCCGTTCAGCGAGGACCGTAGTGAAACGAAGACAGCCTCGCAGAGGCGGTTTTGCGAATGGGGCTCTGAATGATTGTAATCCACGTAACGAAGGAAAGGAGCTGGGAGCCGTACCATGTCAGTTGAACACATTATTGAACTGAAAGGAATTAAAAAGCGCTTCGAAGATAATTTTGAAGCGGTGAAGGATTTTAATCTCCAGGTAAAAAAAGGAGAATTTGTGACGTTCCTGGGGCCGTCAGGCTGTGGCAAGACCACGACTTTGCGTATGATAGCAGGATTTGACATCCCGACAGAAGGACAGATTTTATTGAACGGGGAGGACATCAGCCAATTACCCCCCAATAAGAGACCGATTAATACTGTATTTCAGAGATATGCGTTATTTCCGCATCTGAATATTTTTGATAATATCGCTTTCGGCCTGAAGCTGAAAACGAAGAGCGTTACCTATAAAAACGCGGCAGGAGAGACCGTTACCCGTCAGGAAAAGCTGACGAAGGAGGAGATCCGTGCCAAAGTAAGCCGCGCGCTGGAAATTGTAGACCTGGAAGGCTTCGAGAAGAGAAGTATTTCCACCCTGTCCGGCGGACAGCAGCAGCGTATTGCCATCGCGAGAGCCATCGTCAACGAGCCGGAGATCCTGCTTCTCGACGAGCCGCTGGGTGCGCTGGATTTAAAAATGAGAAAAGAGATGCAGCTGGAATTAAAGGCCATGCATAAGGAGCTGGGCATCACCTTCATCTATGTCACCCATGATCAGGAAGAAGCACTGACCATGTCGGATAAAGTCGTTGTTATGTCCGACGGTAAGATCCAGCAGATCGGTACGCCGGAAGAGATTTACAACGAGCCGCATACTGTATTCGTGGCAGACTTTATCGGTGAGAGTAATATTTACACTGGCCATATGTGCGGTATCCGCAAAGTAGATTTCTGCGGCGCCACCTTTGAATGTCTCGACGATCTCCCGGTGGGAGCAAAAGTCGATGTCATTGTGCGTCCGGAGGATGTGATTATGACAGCGCCGGAAGACGGCACTATCACCGGTGTGGTACAGTCCGTCATTTTCAAGGGCATGCACTATGAGATTATTGTGGAGTCCGGGGACAATGAGGTCGTGATCCAGAGCACTCGAAGTGCGAAGAAGGGGGACACCATCGGCATGTGCCTGGAGCCGGACGGTATCCATGTCATTCTGGCAGATACCAACCAGAATATTTTCGAGGGTGAACTGACGAAAAATCATACCGTGGAATTTGCAGGCGGTGAATATGCCTGTGATGTGACACAGCTCTATGCCGGTTCCTCCATCAATGCAGATGGTATTCTGGTGGATGCAAAGGGACAGGAAATTGAGACGGCCGGTGTGAAGGTCAGAGTCAAGGTTCCGGTGGAAGCTATCGACATGAGCGACGATACGGAAAACGGGGACGGACTTTGCGGCCATATTATTTCCCTGATCTACAAGGGCGACCACTACCATTATGTGGTCAGGACGAAGGATGACCACGACTTCCATCTGCATGATGAATATCTGTGGAATGAGAACGACTATGTACGCCTGCTCATTCCGAAGGAGAGTATTGAGCTGTCCCTGCTGGGAGAGAACTGAAAGGAGAGCGAAGAATGAACCTGCGTTTTTCAAGAAAACAGCTGGGTATCCCCTATGCGGTATTTTTGATCTGCTTTGTCGTTGCTCCGCTTCTGGTGATACTCTACTATGCATTTACCAATGGCTCCGGACAGTTTACCGCCGGGAATTTCATTAATTTTTTTACGGATGAAAATACCATTGGAACCCTCTGCTACAGTCTGGTAGTGGCAGCGACGGTAACGGTATGCTGCACCCTGGTGGCCTATCCGGTGGCCTATATCCTGGCGCGGAGCGATATGAAGAAGAAAAATGTCCTGCTGGTGCTGTTTATTGCACCTATGTGGATTAACTTTACGCTCCGTGTGGTAGCGTTAAAAGAAGTGCTGACCATGATCGAGGGAAATCTGGCCTACCACCCGTTCCTCAATACGGTGATCGGTATGACCTATGATTTCCTGCCGTTTATGATCCTGCCCCTTTACACCACCCTTGGCAAGCTGGACAAATCCTTTCTGGAGGCGGCAGCTGACCTGGGGGCGGGACCGGTGAGGACCTTCTTAAAGGTGACGCTGCCCTTAAGCCTTCCGGGACTGATCAGCGGTGTAACCATGGTGTTCCTGCCGTCCATGACCAACTATGTCATCCTGGATATGCTCTATAACAGTACCTATATTATGGGAAGTCTGATCGGAAGCTATTTCAATGCCTATGACTGGCACAGCGGTTCCATGATTTCTATTGTGCTGCTGGCAATTATCTTCCTGGTGACCTGGGCGACCAATGGATTTGGCGAAGAAGAGACAGGACGGGGGACAATCTTATGATGAAAAAGACGGTGAGATCTGCCTGGCTTGGCATTGTATTATTATTTATGTACCTTCCGGTACTGATTCTGGCGGTGTACAGCTTTATGGACACGGCTACCATCGGCACCGGCGGAAATTTTTCCCTGCAGAATTATAAGACCCTGTTTACCACAGGGGAGCTGTTGGGGATGATCGGCGGCACCTTCGCTCTGGCTCTTGGTTCGGCCTGCATTGCGACGATTCTGGGAACGCTCGGTGCAATCGGCACCTTTTACAGCAAAAAAGGAACAAGGAGAGCCATTGACTTTGTCAATCAGGTTCCAGTGGTCAATGCGGACGTGGTGACCGGATTTTCCATCTGCGTTCTTCTCATAGTTGTGCTTGGATTCAGTAAGGATTCCTATTTTCCGATGATTCTGGGACATGTGGTGATGGAGGCACCCTTCGTCTACCTGTCTGTCCTGCCGAAATTAAAGCAGATGGACAACAGTATCTATGAAGCAGCGCTGGATCTGGGGGCAAGTGCCGGTGTGGCACTGCGAAAGGTTGTGATTCCGCAGCTGATTCCGGGCATTGTCTCCGGCTTTATGCTTTCCGTGACCCTGTCGCTGGATGATTATTTTATTACCACCTATACGAAACCGGCCACTTTTGACACCATCAGTACCTATGTGGTCAATGCCACAAAGGGTTCCCACACGGAGATCAAGACTGCGCTCTGGGCGCTGTCCACGGTGATTTTCGTGGTAATCGTGGCAGGTGTGCTGGTATGGAACCTTCTTGGTGAGAAAAAAGGAGGTGCGGACAATGAATAAGAGAATTTCTGCGGCAGCCATGGCAGCGGTGATGGGGGCATCCTTTGTGTCTGCCATCCCGGTACAGGCAGCAGGCAGTCAGGCCGGAAGTGATACCATTGTCTTAAGAGTCTGCAACTGGGAGGAATATATCGACGAAGGCGGCTGGGACGAGGAGGAAGTCATTGACCTGGACAGCGGTGATATTTTCGGGGAATATTCCCTGGTCGAGGATTTTGAACAGTGGTATCAGGATACCTACGGGAAAAAGGTGAAAGTTGAGTATTCCACCTTCGGCACCAACGAGGAGCTGTACAGCCAGCTGAACCTGGGAAATGTCTATGATCTGGTGTGTCCCTCCGACTATATGATCATGAAGCTTCTGAAGGAGGATAAGCTGGAGCCGCTTTCACAGGAATTTTTTGATCAGGACAATGAAAATAACTATTATGTGAATGGAGTTTCTCCTTATATAAATGGCGTATTTAAGGAAAACCAGATTGACGGAAAATACTGGGCCGATTATGCAGCCGGATATATGTGGGGCATCACCGGCATGGTGTATAATCCGGAGGAGGTGACGGAGAAGGAAGCCTCCACCTGGACCATTCTGGAAAATCCGAAATTTTACCGCCAGGTCACCATAAAGGACAATGTGCGCGACGCCTATTTTCCGACCCTGGCGATTCTGAACCGTGAGCAGCTTCTGGATGCTTCTTTCCGGAACAGCGCGGATTATAAAGACCGGCTGTCAGCCATTATGAATGATACGAAAAAAGAGACCATTGATAAGGCAGAAGAAAAGCTGAAGGACATCCGCGCCAATGTCTACTCCTTTGAGACGGACAGCGGGAAAGCGGATATGATCAGCGGAAAGGTCGTGGCCAATCTGCAGTGGTCCGGGGATGCAGTCTATGCCATGGATCAGGCAGAGGAAGATGATTTCTATCTGGACTGGGCCGTTCCGGAAGAATGTACGAACCTGTGGTTCGACGGCTGGGTCATGTTAAAGAGCGGCATCGGTCAGGATGCGGCAAAGAAGCAGGCAGCTGAGGCATTTATCAACTATCTGTCCAGACCGGAAAGCGCAGTCCGCAACATGTATTATATCGGCTATACTTCTGCCATTGCAGGCGGGGACAGTGATGTGGTATTTAATTATCTGGACTGGACCTATGGTGCCGAAGAGAATGAGGAAGATACCATTGAATATCCGGTGGGCTATTTCTTTACCGGGGATAATGCAGATGAGGACTATGTGATCACTGCACCGGCAGAGCAGGCACACCGCCAGCTGTCCGCCCAGTATCCCAGCGAGGAAGAGATCAGCCGGAGTGCCGTCATGATGTATTTCGACGATGAGGGCAATAAAAATATCAACCAGATGTGGATCAACGTGAGATGCTTTAACTTAAGCATGCTCAGCACCACCCAGTGGGCAGTGATCGGCCTGATCGTGCTGGCAGCCGTGCTGCTGGTTCCGGGCGTGAAATACGGGGACGATATGTTCCGGAAAAAAGCGCCGAAGGGATACGAAAGGGAATAACCAGATTATGGTAAATCGGAGGTACACATGAAAAGGCACATGGGGAAGCGTATACTTGCAATTGCACTGGCGGCTGTGATGATGAGTTCAGCCATCGATTATTCCTGCATGATGGAAGTGCGTGCGGAAGAAAGCAGTACGGAATCAGTTGTTACGGATGAGGTGTCCGAAATAACGGATGAGAGCTCTGGTTCTGCTGATACGGATACGAAAACGGAATCAACGGACGAAATAACGGCAGTAGAAGAGCAGGAAGCAGCTCCTGCCATGTCTTCAGGGGCAAGTCTGACAGAAGAACCGCAGACGGGAGTACCTGCTGAAGAGAAAGAAGAGGAAGAAAAGGAAGAAGAAGAGGAAACAGAAGAAGAAATTCCAGAGCAGGAGGATGTAGAAGAACAGCTTCTGACAGTAGAGGAAACGGCGGAAATTGATCCGGAGATTCTGGAAGATCTGGATAATGATGAACTCTTTGCCGGGCATGTAGAGCAGGTTCTGTATGGAAATGATGTCATATCCATTTACGCGAATTATGGAGAAAGCAAATTTGAAGGAGTAAATCTCAGTATCTATCAGCGGTTAAAGGCACTTGCCAAAACGATAGCCAATGAAGGCGGAACAGCAGTCGTTACGATTCCGGAAGATCTTGGTATTACGTGGGAGACATCAAACATAGGAGAAGCTTTACGAGAAGAAGCAAAAGAAAAATTTGCAGAAACAGTGCAGATGAACCAGGTTATATCTGCTCTTTTAGTAGACTGCCCGTATGATATGTACTGGTATGATAAAACAAACGGTGTGAAATGGGCATATAGCATTTATACAACTGGGTCGGCCGCTTCTATAAGCAAATTGACAGTGCGTTTCGCACCGGCAGCAGCATATAGGGGAACAGATCCGGCGGATGGAACTAACAGTTATTATATTGACCCTTCGAAAGCTGCAGCAGCATCAACGGCAGCAGCAAACGCACGATCCATTGTTGCTGAATATGATTCAAAGTCGGATTATGACAAACTGGCTGCATATCGCACTAAAATATGTGAGCTGGTATCCTATAATCATGCGGCGGCAAGTTCAACTTATACGGATGGATACGGAGATCCGTGGCAGTTGATTTATGTGTTTGATAATGATACATCTACCAATGTTGTATGCGAAGGATATTCCAAAGCATTCCAGTATCTGTGTGACCTGTCAGAGTTTGAAAGTGAAGAGATCACTTGTTATACAGTGACAGGTACCATGACGAGCGGTAGTAATGGCGGAGGCCATATGTGGAATATCGTGCATATGGATGATGGAAATAACTATCTGGTAGATGTGACAAATTGTGACGGGAACACCATTGGTTCTCCTGATAAGTTATTCTTGGTTGGCGCGACAGGAACTGTTGAAAGCGGCTATACTGTATCTGTTGGCAATACATCCATTTCTTATGTATATAATGACAATATGAAATCATTGTATGACGATACAGAATTAGAGCTGCCAAATACGAGTTATATGGTACTTACAAATAAGGTGCAGATCACTGATGAAATGGTAGTGCCCGAAGCTTCTTCAAAAGAATACGATGGACAGATAACAGAACCGGGCGGCCTGCTCAGCGTAACGTATCAAGATACGGCTTTAACTGAGGGGACAGATTATAAAATTACGGTAACGAATGAGATTAAAAATGCCGGAAGCTATGAGATCAAAATTACCGGTCAAGGCAGCTACATGGGATCTGTGAAAAAGACGTACGTTGTGAAGAAGAGAACACTGACACCATCGGTGGATGCCGGAATCAACAAGGAATATGATGGGACTGCAGCTGTCGAGGCGGGGAACTTGGCGATTCATCTGGATAGAGTCGTAGCAGGGGAGCAGATTAGCGCAACAGCGGGCAGCGCGGTTTATCAATCAGCAAATGCCGCATCCGGTATTGCGGTTCATATTACAGGCATTACTCTGTCAGGTGATGCGGCAGACAATTATGAATTAAGTACAAGCAGCTTGGAAACAACCGGTACGATTACTCCAAAGAATATGGCCGGTGTTACGATAGGATCTGTTCCGAATCAGTACTATACAGGAAGTGAATTAAGACCGACACTGGAAGTGAAGGACAACGGAAAAAGTCTTAGAGAAAATGTAGATTATACGGTCTCTTATCGGAATAACATAGAAGTTGGATCTGCTCAGGCTATTGTTGCGGGCATGGGAAATTATGGAAATACGAAGGCGGTCTCTTTTGAAATTATTGAGAATAGATCATCAGTCCCGACGACACCGGCAGAACCGACGACACCGGCAGAACCGACGACACCGGCAGAACCGACGACACCGGCAGAGCCGACGACATCGACGGAGCCAACAACATCAACAGAACCATCTACTCCGGCAACTCCGTCTAACCCTGCGTCCTCATCAGTCCCGGCAGCATTGTCCTGGCAGGAACAGTCCGTGGAGGAGCAGGCAGAAGAGGAGCAGGAACCGGATACACTGGATGTAACGGTGGGAAATATTAAGGTACAGAGCTATACCGGCAAAGGAATTACCCCGAAGATTACGGTAAAGGATCCGGCAACAAGAAAGAAGCTGAAGCAGGGCAGGCAATACACAGTGTCTTATGAGAATAATGTAGAAGCCGGAACCGCAGCGATTGTGATCCGTGGTATCGAAGCAAGTGGTTACAGCGGTGTGAAGCATGTATATTTCACGATTCAGCCGCAGAATATTGCGAAAAAGGTAAAGGCATCTGTAGCAGGAAAGAAGTTCCTGTATACCGGTCAGGAGCTGACACCGGGAGTCAACCTCACCTATAACAAGATGAAACTGACCGAAGGCGTGGATTACGTTGTAAGCTACAGCAACAATGTGGAAAAGGGTTCTGCACAGATTCTGATTACCGGAATCGGCAACTATACCGGAAGCAGGACGGTGAAATTCAAGATTACCGGACCGAAGCTGAAGGATGCGCAGGTCTCCCTGGTGCAGAATGGAACCCTGTATCCGGATATCACGGTAACCTATGCAGGCAAGACCCGTATCAATGGACAGGATTATACGGTCATATATCCAAAGACTGTAAAATCCGGTAAGAACATTATCAAGGTCAGAGGAAGCGGAAGTTTTTCAGGATCTGTGAAGCTAGTCTATTATGTGGAGGAAAACTGACCATAAAAATTATGACGGACTTCCGGGTAAAATGAAAATATTATGGAAGTGTCCGGATTCCGTTGACATTGGATAAAAATACGCTATAATACAAAACATCAGAAGCAAATGTACTTCTGATTAGAAAAGCGGAAACCAGTTATCAAAGGAGATAGCACTGTAAACCAGTTCTGTCTCCTTCTTTTTTGCTTTTCTCTATCCCCTTAGTAGTTATATACATTTCAACGCGAAAGAACTCAGGTAGTCCGGCCTGGGTTCTTTTGCGTTGACACAAGACAAGGATACCCATTATACTGATATCTGAAGATTTTACCAAAGAGAGGAAGGGAAAACAGCCAGATGGATATTATACAGAAATTGACAGAGGAACTCCAGGTAAGACGGGGACAGGTAGAGGCAGCGGTGAAGCTGATTGATGAGGGAAATACCATTCCGTTTATTTCCCGTTACCGGAAGGAAGCCACCGGTGCGCTGAACGATGAACAGCTCCGTAATCTGGACGAGCGGCTGACATATTTGCGGAACCTGGAGGAGAAGAAGGCACAGGTCATTTCCAGTATCGAAGAGCAGGGAAAGCTGACCGATGAGCTGAAAAAAGCCATTGAGGAGGCACAGACCCAGGTGGCGGTGGATGACCTTTACCGCCCGTATCGTCCGAAGCGCCGTACCCGTGCGATCATTGCAAAGGAAAAAGGCCTGGAAGGCCTGGCAAATATCATTCTTTTACAGATGACTACCCAGCCGCTGGAGGAAGAGGCGAAGAGCTATCTTTCTGAGGAGAAAGGCGTCTCCACTAAGGAGGAAGCCATTGCGGGCGCCATGGATATTATTGCGGAAAATATTTCCGATGAGGCAGATTACCGTACCTGGATCCGCAACAAGACCATGAAGGAAGGCATGATTACCTCCGAGGCAAAGGACGACCAGGTTCAGTCGGTTTATGAGACGTATTATCATTTCTGCCAGCCGCTGAATAAAATGGCAGGACACCGGACGCTGGCACTGAACCGCGGAGAGTCCGAGAAGATTCTGACGGTGAAGATTGAAGCGCCGGAGGCAGAGATTTTAAGCTATCTGGAGAGCCGGGTTATCAGCAGGGACAATCCATACACGACTCCGGTGCTGGAAGCGGCGGTAAAGGACAGTTATCAGCGTCTGATCGCACCGGCTATTGAGCGTGAGATCCGCAATGCCCTTACCGACCAGGCAGAGGAAGGTGCTATTCGTGTCTTTGGAAAGAACTTAGAGCAGCTTCTTATGCAGCCTCCTATCGCAGGACAGACCGTGCTTGGCTGGGATCCGGCATTCCGTACCGGATGTAAGCTGGCAGTGGTGGATCCCACCGGAAAGGTGCTGGATACAGTGGTGATCTATCCGACGGCACCCCAGAATAAAGTGAAAGAAGCCAAAGAAGTACTGAAAAAGCTCATCAGAAAATACCATATTACGCTGATTTCCCTTGGAAACGGAACCGCCTCCAGAGAGTCCGAGCAGGTGATTGTGGAACTCTTGAAGGAAATTCCGGAGAAAGTCCAGTATGTGATCGTCAGTGAGTCCGGTGCATCCGTTTATTCTGCCAGCAAGCTGGCAACCGAGGAGTTCCCGAACTTTGACGTGGGACAGAGAAGTGCGGCCTCCATCGCAAGACGTCTGCAGGATCCGCTGGCAGAGCTGGTGAAGATCGATCCGAAAGCCATCGGTGTCGGCCAGTATCAGCATGACATGAACCAGAAGCGCCTGAGTGAAGCGCTGGGCGGTGTCGTAGAGGATTCCGTAAATAAGGTGGGTGTGGACCTGAATACAGCGTCTGCACCGCTCCTGGAGTATATTTCCGGTATTACGAAAACACTGGCGAAAAATATCGTGGCTTACCGGGAGGCAAACGGCCGCTTCGCAGACCGCCGTCAGCTTCTGAAGGTGCCAAAGTTAGGACCGAAGGCATTTGAGCAGTGCGCGGGCTTCCTTCGCATTATGAAGGGAGATAATCCACTGGACACCACCAGCGTACATCCGGAGAGCTACGAGGCAGCTATGAAGCTTCTCACCTCCCTTGGTTATTCTCCGGAGGACATCACCGGAGGCGGTCTGAAAGGCATTTCCAAAAAGGTACTGCATCTGAAAGAGACAGCAGAGGAACTGGGCGTTGGCGAACTGACTCTCAAAGACATTGTGCAGGAGCTGGAAAAACCGGCCCGCGACCCGCGTGATGAGATGCCGAAACCGGTGCTTCGAAGCGACGTGCTGGACATGAAAGACCTGACGCCGGGCATGGTGCTCAAAGGAACCGTCCGCAATATTATGGACTTTGGAGCTTTCGTAGATATCGGGGTTCATCAGGACGGCCTGGTACACATTTCCCAGATGTCCGACAAATACATCAAGCATCCGCTGGATCTGGTGAAGGTTGGAGATATTGTGGAAGTGAAAGTGTTATCCGTGGATGTGCAGAAGAAACGGATTTCATTGACTATGAAGCTGTAAAGTGAAAGGGTATCGAAAAATCATTTTGATGATTTTTTCGATACCCTTTTTTGATGCCTTCGTGGGGGAAGAAAGCCCGGGTCGGGGCGTGGGTCTATATCAGAAAATCTGCCTTCGAGTTCCTGTTTGGGAGGGGCATAACAAGCTTCTGGAGGTGTAATGGGCCAGGATCTGGGTTCGGCGGCGAAAAATTCCTGCGTTTTTGCAAAAGTGTGGGTCTGAGGAGAATTCGGAGGGCGTGAGTTCCAACCAGCGAAAGTTGGCGGGAAAGAAGAGCAGACAGTAAGAAAAAACTGCTGCGGATGATTGGTTTTCCAATTCATCCACAGCAGTTCTGTTTCATATCATTCTTTATTTCTGATTCTCTTTTGCTTCCATCAGCTTCATGGCACGAACCTTCAGCGGCAGTCCGAACAGGGTGATGAATCCGCTTGCGTCGTGGTGGTCATACATATCACCAGTGGTGAAGGATGCCAGAGACTCGTTGTAGAGGCTGTACGGAGAAGTGGTTCCGGCTTTGATGATATTGCCTTTGTAAAGCTTGAATTTTACTTCACCGGTTACATACTCCTGAGTACTTGTTACGAATGCACGGATGGCATCGCACAGCGGAGTGAACCATTTTCCTTCATATACAACCTGGGACATCTTGTTGCCCATGTCTTTCTTAGCTTCCATGGTAGCACGGTCAAGTACCAGCTCTTCCAGCTGTTTGTGAGCTTCCATCAGGATGGTTCCGCCGGGAGTCTCATAAACGCCACGGGATTTCATACCAACAACACGGTTCTCTACGATATCCACGATACCGATACCATGTTTTCCACCCAGTTTGTTCAGCTCTTTGATGATGTCAGCGACTTTCATCTTCTTGCCGTTTACGGAAGTCGGAACACCTTTTTCAAAGGTCATGGTCACATATTCCGGCTGATCCGGTGCTTTCTCCGGAGTTACGCCAAGAACCAGCATGTGATCATAGTTCGGCTCGTTTGCCGGATCTTCCAGTTCCAGTCCCTCATGGCTGATGTGCCACAGGTTACGGTCACGGCTGTAGCTGTGGCTGTGGTCGAACGGCAGGTCGATGCCATGTTTCTTACAATATTCGATCTCGTCGTCACGGGACTGCATGGTCCAGACGTCGGTCATTCTCCACGGAGCGATGATCTTCAGATCCGGAGCCAGAGCTTTGATTGCCAGCTCGAAACGGATCTGGTCATTTCCTTTACCGGTAGCACCGTGGCAGATAGCGGAAGCACCTTCTTTTCTTGCGATCTCAACCAGCTTCTTTGCGATAACCGGACGAGCCATGGAGGTTCCGAGAAGATATTTGTTCTCGTATACAGCACCTGCCTGTACGCACGGCATGATGTAGTCCTCTGCGAACTCATCAACAATGTCTTCAATATATAATTTAGCAGCTCCGGATGCTTTCGCTCTCTCCTCCAGACCATCCAGCTCATTTCCCTGACCGCAGTCTACACAGCAGCAGATAACATCATAACCGAAATTTTCTTTCAGCCACGGAATAATAGCGGTAGTATCCAGACCACCGGAATATGCAAGAACAACTTTTTCTTTCATATTATAAATCCTCCTCGTATGTAATTCGTGTTTTTATTCAGAGCCACATTCGCAAAATCGCTGCTTCGCAGCTTTGCTTTTGCTCATGTATGGCTTCTCGCCATATACATGCACCTAAATATGTTCCCGTATGCAAGCATACGGCACATATTTACGCGCATGTGCACGGCTCTGAATAGTTACAATATACAACATCCTATTAAAAACTGCAAGCGAAATTTTATACATAAAAATCCGGGTTTATACGCATAAACATAATATATATGCATAGAAAATTCAAAAATATGCAAATACAATGAATAAAAATACAAAAAATAAAGAAAAGGGCTTGCAAAGAGGATAAAAGGGGTTTACAATACATCTATTGTCAAATTGTAATATAAAAATTTTATGATACCAGGGTCAAAAGGTCGAAAATCCGAAGCAAGCTTGCTTGAAGGAGGATTTTTGAACTTGGGATCCGCCCAAAACATAAGTAAGAAGCCATTTTTTGAAGAAAAATGAGCGGATTACGAATGTTTTTAGAATTGCGAGAGTGCAAAGCACGCAGCAATTCGGTATCAGAGGGGAGAACGAGAATATGGTCAGAGTAGGAATCATCGGAGCAACCGGATATGCAGGCGGCGAACTGGTACGCCTTTTACTTGGACATAAGGATGTAGAGATTAAATGGTACGGTTCCAGAAGTTATGTGGATCAGGCCTATGCGTCCGTATATCAGAACATGTTTCAGCTGGTAGACGCCAAATGCCTGGACGATAATATGGAAGCAATGGCAGACCAGGTGGACGTGATTTTCACAGCGACACCTCAGGGACTGTGCGCGTCTCTGGTAAATGAAGAGGTCTTAAAGAAAGTAAAGATCATCGATCTGAGTGCGGATTTCCGTATTAAAGATGTATCCGTCTATGAGAAATGGTACGGCATCGAGCACAAGGCGCCTCAATATATTGAGGAAGCTGTCTACGGACTGTGCGAGGTAAATCGGGAGAAAGTAAAGAAAGCAAGACTGGTAGCTAATCCGGGATGCTATCCTACCTGCAGCTTCCTGTCTATTTATCCCTGCGTGAAAGAGGGACTCATTGATCCGAACACCATCATCATTGACGCCAAGTCCGGAACTTCCGGTGCAGGAAGAGGAGCGAAAGTGGACAACCTGTTCTGTGAGGTCAATGAAAATATCAAGGCTTACGGTGTGGCAGGACACCGCCACACACCGGAGATCGAGGAGCAGTTAGGCTATGCGGCTGGCGAGCCGGTGCTCATCAACTTTACCCCGCATTTGGTACCCATGCAGAGAGGCATTCTGGTAACAGCTTATGCGTCTCTGAAAAAAGATGTTACCTACGAAGAGGTAAAAGCAGTTTATGATAAATATTACAAAGACGAGTTCTTCGTCCGTGTATTAAATAAGGATGTCTGCCCGCAGACCCGCTGGGTGGAAGGCAGCAATTTTGTAGATGTAAACTTCAAGATTGATCCGAGAACCAAGCGTATCATTATGATGGGCGCTATGGACAATCTGGTAAAAGGTGCGGCCGGACAGGCAGTACAGAACATGAACCTCATGTTCGGATTTGAGGAAGCGGAAGGCCTTCGCATGGCTCCGGTCTTCCCGTAAAGTTAAGAAAAGGCAGGAAAATACAATGGAAATCCGGGTAATGAAAGCGGAAGATTACGATAAATTATATGAACTGTGGATGACGATCAAGGGCTTCGGAATCCGAAGCATTGACGATTCCAGAGAAGGAGTTGCCCGCTTTCTGAAGCGAAATCCCACCACCAGCGTGACGGCCTGGGATGGAGATGTCCTAATCGGCGCCATTCTCTGCGGACATGACGGAAGACGGGGATGTCTCTATCACGTATGCGTGAGAAAAGGCTACCGGCGCCACGGCGTGGGAAAAGCCATGGTAGTTGCCTGCATGGAAGCACTCCGGAAGGAAGAGATCAACAAAGTCACCCTCATTGCATTTACGAAAAATGATATCGGAAATGCATTCTGGAACAAGATCGGCTGGACGGAGCGTGAAGATCTGAACTATTATGATTTTACATTAAATGAAGCAAATATTACCGCATTTATCGAGGAGGATTAAGGAACCATGAAGATTATTACAGGCGGAGTTACCGCAGCAAAAGGATTTGAAGCGGCATCTGTGGAAGCACAGATCAAATACAAGAACCGGAAGGATATGGCGCTGATTTACAGCGAAGCTCCCTGTGTGGCAGCCGGAACCTTCACGACCAATGTGGTAAAGGCAGCCCCGGTAAAATGGGATCAGAATGTAGTATATCATTCACCGGCCGCCCAGGCAGTTATCATCAATTCCGGTATCGCCAATGCCTGCACCGGAGCGGAAGGATACGGATACTGTAAGGAGACCGCAGAGGCAGCAGCCAAAGCGCTGAACGTGCCGGAGGATTCCGTGCTGGTAGCTTCCACCGGAGTCATCGGTATGCAGCTTCCCATGGACCGCATCGCAGCAGGTGTGGAGAAACTGGCAGCAGCCAAGGGCGGCAGCGAGGAGGAAGGCCTGGAGGCAGCCAAAGCCATTATGACCACCGATACGAAGCCGAAATATGTGGGCGCACAGATCGAGATTGGCGGCAAGACTGTTACCATCGGCGGTATGTGTAAAGGTTCCGGTATGATCCATCCGAATATGTGTACCATGCTTGGATTCATCACTACCGATGCAGCTATCACCAAAGAACTGCTGCAGAAAGCACTTTCCGATGATATCAAAGATACCTTCAATATGATTTCCGTGGACGGCGACACCTCCACCAACGATACGGTGCTTCTGCTGGCCAACGGCATGGCAGAGAATCCGGTCATCGATGATGAGAACAGCCCGGAATATGCAGAGTTTAAGAAAGCACTCAACTATGTAAATACCGAACTTTCCAAGAAAATTGCCGGAGACGGCGAGGGAGCTACCTGTCTCTTCGAGGTGAAAGTCATCGGTGCAGAGAGCAAGGAGCAGGCAGTGACCTTAAGTAAATCCGTTGTCATGTCTACCCTGACCAAAGCAGCCATCTACGGACATGACGCCAACTGGGGAAGAATCCTGTGTGCCATGGGATATTCCGGAGCACAGTTCGACCCGGAGAAAGTGGATCTCTATTTTGAGAGCGCAGCCGGAAAACTGAAAATTATCGAGAACGGCGTGTCCACCGGATACAGCGAGGAAGCGGCAACAAAGATTCTTTCCGAGGACCATGTAACTGCCATCGCTGATGTGAAGATGGGCGACTGTACAGCAACTGCATGGGGCTGCGACCTGACCCATAAGTATGTGGACATCAATGCAGATTACAGAAGTTAAGGGTTAATACAACGGATACGCGGAAAGAGGAGTAAAGAGATGAGAAAAGATGATGAGAAATATTTGGAGAAAGCGGCCGTCCTGGTAGAGGCCCTTCCCTATATTCAAAAATTTAACCGGAAAGTAATTGTTGTCAAATACGGCGGAAGCGCCATGGTGGACGAGAACCTGAAAAAGAGCGTCATCAGCGACGTTACCCTGTTGAAGCTGGTTGGCTTCAAGCCGATCATCGTACACGGCGGCGGTAAGGAAATCAGCAAATGGGTTGGAAAAGTCGGAAAAGAGCCGGAGTTCATCAACGGACTTCGCGTCACCGATGAAGAGACCATGGAGATCGCTGAGATGGTACTGGGGCGGGTCAACAAGAGCCTGGTAACTATGGTAGAATCCCTGGGGGTCAAAGCCATCGGCCTCAGCGGAAAAGACGGCGGTCTTCTGAAAGTAAAGAAGAAATATTCTGACGGCAAGGATATCGGCTATGTCGGTGAGATCACCGAGGTAGATCCGAAGGTGCTGTTTGACCTGATGGAGAAGGATTTCCTTCCGATTGTCTGCCCGGTAGGACTGGATGACGAGTTCAACACCTACAATATCAATGCGGATGACGCAGCCTGCGCGGTTGCCCGTGCCGTAGGAGCCAACAAGCTGGCATTCCTGACCGATATTGAGGGGCTTTACAGAGATTTCAACGATAAGAGCTCCCTGATCTCCGAGATCAAGGTAAGCGAAGCAAAAGAACTGATTGCAGGCGGCACCATTGGCGGCGGCATGCTTCCGAAGCTGTCCAACTGTATTGACGCCATCGAGGCAGGTGTATCCAGAGTCCACATCATCGACGGAAGAATCCCCCACAGTATTCTGATGGAGATCTTCTCAGACCGTGGTGTCGGAACAGCTATTTTAGGAGATACGGAGGAAAAATTCTATCATGAGTAATCCATATATTGAAGAAGCAGAAGAGGCCATTCTCCATACCTATAACCGGTATCAGATCGTACTGGACCGGGGAGAAGGCGTGCATCTTTACGATGTAAACGGAAAAGAGTATCTGGATTTCGCAGCAGGTATTGCAGTGCAGTCCCTGGGATATAACAATAAGGAATATACCCAGGCACTGAAAGACCAGATCGACAAGCTGACCCATATTTCCAATCTCTACTATTCTGTTCCCATGGCAGAAGCAGCAGAGAAGGTAAAAAAAGCCAGTGGACTGGAGAAGGTATTTTTCACCAACAGCGGTACGGAAGCCATAGAAGGAGCGCTGAAAGCAGCAAGGAAATATTCCCATGCAAAATACGGCGAGAATCGTTATGAGATCGTTGCCATGAATCATTCCTTCCACGGAAGAAGCCTGGGAGCTTTGTCTGTGACCGGTACTGAGAAATACAGAAAGCCTTTCGAGCCGCTGATCGGCGGTGTGCGCTTCGCTGATTACAACGATCTGGAGAGCGTGAAGAGCCAGGTCAATGAGAAGACCTGTGCCATCATTCTGGAGACCGTGCAGGGTGAGGGAGGCATCTATCCGGCAACGGAAGAGTTCTTAAAAGGTGTGAAAGCGCTCTGCGAGGAGAAAGACCTGATCCTGATTCTCGATGAGATTCAGTGCGGTATGGGAAGAACCGGATACATGTTTGCATGGCAGGAGTACGGCGTGGAGCCGGATGTCATGACCTGTGCAAAGGCACTGGGCTGCGGTGTTCCGGTAGGTGCATTTGTCCTTGGCAAAAAAGCGGCAGAATCTTCTCTGGCACCGGGAGACCACGGTACCACCTATGGCGGCAACCCGTTTGTCTGCGCGGCAGTCAGCAAAGTATTTGACCTTTACGAAAAGGAACAGATTGTAGACCATGTGAAGAAAATTGGTGGATATCTGGAGCAGAAATTGAATGCTCTGGTGGATAAGTATGATTTCCTGAAAGAACGCCGCGGAAAAGGACTGATCCAGGGCCTGGAAGTAGAAGGAAGACCCATCGGTGAGATCGTAAACCGCGCACTGGAGGAAGGTCTTATCATCATCACGGCAGGAAGCAACGTGCTTCGTTTTGTTCCGCCGCTGGTCATCACCGAGTCAGATGTGGATGAAATGATTACCAAACTGGAGAAATGTTTTTAGAAAGGGGACGGCATGTCAAA
>CAVFMZ010000003.1:0-53660 GCA_963623675.1 Firmicutes bacterium CAG:176
AGACGCTGGTGCGCCATCTGGTGCGCTATTATGCGGATACCTGCGGGGATGAGAAGCTGTCTGCGATTCTGCTGGACATTCTCGATACACCGGTGAGCCCGGAACTTCTGCCGCCGGAGAATGGAACGATCTCCCAGAAGACGGAAGATCTGGTGGGACCGTATGAGCTTCATGATTTTTATCTGTATTATATGCTCCGTTTTGGATTTGCACCGGATAAGATTTTTTATCTGGCGAAACAGGCCTTTGCGGGAGAATATGACGATGAGACGATTCTCAAATGGCTGAAGACGTTCGTGCGCCGGTTCTTTGCACAGCAGTTCAAGCGCTCCTGCCTGCCGGATGGTCCGAAGGTCGGTACAGTTGCTGTTTCGCCGAGAGGAGACCTGCGTATGCCAAGTGATGCCTGCGCGAAGCTCTGGATGGACTGTCTGGAAACACTTTAGACAAAAGTGATGAATGGAAATCTTTGATTTTATAAAAATTGCACAAAAGAAAAAGAAGGATTTTTAAGAAAGACAGAAGAATATTCTATGTTTTTTTCATGCATCTCCTGTTATATTGTCATTAGTAACAGAGAGTTACACGTGAACCAAAAAATGGGAGGTAAAAACAAGATGAAAAGAAAAGCAGTAAGCGTAGTTCTGGCGCTGACAATGGTAGCTGGTATGGCAGTGGGATGCGGTAGCAGCACAACGGCTGACACCACTACAACTGACGACGCAGCAGCAGAGGAGACCACAGATGCAGCAGAGGAAACTGACGCAGCTGATACCGCAGATGCAGCAGCAGACGCGGTAGATGGCGATCTGGCAGACAAGAAAGTCGGCGTTTGTATCTATCAGTTCTCCGACAACTTCATGACTCTGTTCCGTACCGAGCTTCAGTCTTATCTGGAAGGCAAAGGATTCAAAGCAGAGAACATTAAGATCGTAGATGGTGCGAATGACCAGGCTACCCAGTCCGGACAGATCGATAACTTCATCACCGAGGGTGTTGATGTTCTGATTATCAACCCGGTTAACTCTTCTTCCGCAGCTACTATTACTGATAAAGTAGTAGACGCTGGAATCCCGCTGGTATACATTAACCGTGAACCGGATGAGGCAGAGGAGCAGAGATGGGCAGACAATAACTGGGATGTTACCTATGTAGGTTGTGACGCTCGTCAGTCCGGTACTTTCCAGGGCGAGATGATCGCTGAGATCGGTATCGACAAACTGGATATGAACGGAAACGGCAAAGTTGATTATATCATGGTTGAGGGTGACCCGGAGAACGTAGATGCTCAGTATCGTACCGAGTTTTCTGTAAAAGCTCTTGAGGATGCAGGTCTTGAGGTTAACTGCCTGACTGATCAGGTTGGTAACTGGCAGCAGGATCAGGCACAGCAGATTGTTGCTAACGCTCTTGGACAGTATGGCAACGACGTAGAAGTTGTATTCTGTAACAACGATTCCATGGCTATGGGTGCTCTGCAGGCTATTCAGGCAGCTGGACGTACTGTAGGCGAGGATATCTACCTGGTAGGTGTTGACGCTCTGTCTGAGGCTCTTGAGTCTGTAATCGGCGGAACCATGACCGGTACCGTATTTAACGATCACTTCTCACAGTCCCACAGTGCTGCTGATGCTGCAATCAACTACTTGGACGGAACCGGAAACGAGCACTACATTGGTTGTGACTATGTAAAAGTTACCCAGGACAATGCTCAGGAAGTTCTTGACATGGTTAAATAAATTGTGAACAATGATGCGGGCGTTGGACAACGGCGTCCGCATTTTTTAAGCTGATTTAAGAAGGAGAGCAAAATGGCTGAGTATAAACTGGAGTTGAAGGGCATCTGCAAGTCCTTTCCCGGCGTTAAGGCGCTTGACAATGTGCAGTTGTCAGTTCGTCCCGGCACAGTCCATGCGCTGATGGGAGAAAATGGTGCGGGTAAGTCCACTCTGATGAAATGTCTGTTTGGTATCTACAAGATGGATGCCGGAGAGATTTATCTGGATGGTGAAAAGATTGAGGTAAAGGATCCGGATGATGCCATGAGTAAGGGTATTGCCATGGTGCATCAGGAGCTTCAGCCGGTTCTGGCAAGAAGCGTAGGTGAGAACCTGTTCCTTGGAAGATTCCCCACAAAGAATTATGGTCCGCTGAAAGTGATTGACCATAAGAAAATGTATGAAGATACGAAGATGTGGCTGGATGAGGTTGGTATGGACTTTGATCCGAAAGCCCAGCTTGGCTCTTTATCCATCGGTCAGATGCAGTCTGTTGAGATTGCCAAGGCAGTTTCCCATCAGGCGAAAGTCGTGATCTTTGACGAACCGACTTCCTCTCTGTCCGATAAAGAAGTAGACGCCCTGTTCCGGATTATGAATGATCTGAGAAATAAGGGAGTAGCCATGATCTACATCTCTCATAAGATGGATGAGATCAAACGAATCGCAGACGACATTACGGTTATGCGTGATGGAGGTTATGTGGGCACCTGGCCTGCAGCTGAGATGACGACAGATCAGATCATTGCCAAGATGGTTGGCCGTGAGCTGACAAATGTATATCCGCCGAAGGACAATGAGATCGGTGATGTGATTCTGGAAGTAAAAGACCTGTGTTCCATTCATGAGAAATCGTTCCAGCACGTAAGCTTCAAGCTTCGCAAAGGAGAGATTCTTGGATTCGGAGGACTGGTTGGAGCCCAGAGAACCGAGTTGATGGAAGGTATCTTCGGTATTCGTGGAGTAGCATCCGGTGAGATCTATATCCACGGCAAGAAAGTGAATATTAAGCACCCAATAGATGCCATGAACGCAGGTATCGGACTGATTACCGAGGACCGTCGTGGAAATGGTATCTTCGGCTGCCTGTCCATTAAGGACAACGTAGGCGTGTCGGTGTATAACAAATATCTGAAAGCAGGATTTGTTCTGGACCACAAGTCCATCAATAAGGTTGTGGATGAGAGCATTGAGAAACTGAGAATTAAGACTCCCAGCATGAAAGAACATATCGCCAACCTGTCAGGTGGTAACCAGCAGAAGGTTATCGTATCCAGATGGCTGGCAAACGACCCGGATGTGCTGATCATGGATGAGCCGACCCGTGGTATCGACGTTGGAGCCAAGCATGAGATTTATGAGATTATGGTAGACCTGGCAAAACAGGGCAAAGCCATTATCATGATTTCCTCAGAGATGGCTGAGCTACTTGGAATGTCTGACAGAGTATGTGTTATGTGTAATGGCCGTCTGACCGGTGAGATCACCGAGAAGGAAGAGATGACTCAGGCAAATGTTATGCAGTTTGCAACACAATTCTGATGCTGAAGGAGGAGAAAGAAGAATGGAAAAGACAAAGCAGAAACAGATTACAGATTTTCTGATTAATAATGGTGTTATCATCGTTATGTTCATTCTGGTTATCGTAGCCGGAGTGACTACCCAGAACTTTTTTACACTGAATAACTTAACGAACCTGTTAAACAACATGAGTTTCCGTCTGGTAATCGCACTTGGTATTGCAGGCTGCGTTATTACCGCAGGATGTGACCTTTCCGCAGGACGTCTGATCGGTCTTGGCGGATGTATCTCCGGCGTACTGCTTCAGAGAATTGATTATTCCGGTAAATTCTTCCCGGATATGCAGCCTCTGAACGTATTCCTGGCAGCGCTGATTGCCATGGTAATCTGTGCAATCTTCGGAACCATTACCGGTTTCTTCATTGCTTACTTAAGCGTACCGCCGTTCATTGCAACGCTGGCAACCATGGAGATTGTATATGGTCTGAACATGCTGTTTACCAACGCTACCCCGCTTGGTGGATTTACGACCGAGTACACCAACGTAGGAAGCGGTAAATTCCTGGGACTGAGCTATCTGGTATGGATTGCCCTTTTAGTGGCAGCGATTACCTGGTTTATTTTCAATATGACCCGTCATGGAAAATATATGTATGCAATCGGTGGAAACCCGCAGGCAGCTGAGGTTGCCGGTGTTCCGGTAAAGCTGACTCTGATTCTGATCTACATGAAAGCAGCAGCTATGTATGGTCTTGCAGGTTTCATGCTGGGTGCAAAATCCGGTGGAGCTTCCGTACAGCTTGGTTATGGTTATGAGATGGAGGCAATCGCAGCATGTACCATCGGTGGTGTATCCGTTACTGGTGGACGTGGTAAAGTTTCTTCCGCATTTATCGGTGTTGCCGTATTCGAGCTTCTGAAGATCGCTCTGCAGTACATGGGTGTCAATGCAAACGCACAGTACATTGCAATCGGTATCGTTATCTTCGTAGCAATCTCTCTGGATATCAGAAAGTATGTAGCAAAGAAATAAGCAATATAGTATAATAAATGGCGGCAGGGTCGGTTCTGATCCCGCCGTCATTTTTTATACTACAGGAAACTTCGAAGAGGAAGAGATATGGAAAACAGCAGAAATCGTTATTCGGTACTACTGGTGGATGATGAGGAAGATGTCATCCGGATTATCATGAAAAAATTAGATTGGGAAAGTATGGGGCTGACCATTATCGGACATGCAGCCAATGGGGTGGAAGCACTGGAAATGGCGGAGGAACTGTCGCCGGACATTGTGATGACAGATATCAAGATGCCTTATATGGATGGGCTGACCCTGTGCAGAAAACTGAAGGAATTATCCCGCACTATCCGGGTCATTATCTTTTCCGGATTCGATGAATTTGAATATGCAAAAGAAGCCATCAAAATGGAGGCAGAGGAATATCTTCTGAAGCCGGTCAATGCGGTGGAATTAAAAGAAGTCTTTGAACGGGTGAAAAATGATCTGGACCGGGAACTGGATGAGAAGCGGAATACTGATAAACTGAGAGAGTACTATATGGAAAGCCTGCCGGTTCTGCAGGAAAGCTTCTATATGGCACTGTTAGAGGGAAGAATTGTCCCGGAACAGATTAACCGTTATGTGGAAAATTATCAGGTGCATTTGAACGGATCGTACTATGTAGTGGCGGTTTTACATATCAGTCAGCAGTCACTGGAAGAAGAGTCACAGATGGATCCGTTCCTGCAGGCAGTCTCTGTCCGGAAGTTTGCGGAGGAACAGGCAGAAGACCGATGGAGAAGCCGTTTTGTAATCTATCTGGGGGATATTATCATGATTTCCCAGATGAATTCCAGAGAGGAAATGCTGGAATATACCAATGAGATGGACCGGCTCTGCCGGATGGCGAAAAAAGTATGTAATGCCAGAATTACAGCGGGAATTGGTTATCTCTGCGATAATCTGGAGCAGCTGCCCTTATCCTATCAGGGTGCCAAACAGGCGGTTTCTTACCGGGTGCTCTATGGAAATACGAGAGCCATCAGCATTTCCGAGGTGGAACCGGCAGAGCATACAGATCTGAACTGGGAGGATGCATACAGTTCCTATATCCAGCGGATTATGAGGAAAGTCCGGGTCGGGGAGCAGGACGGGCTGGAGGAGGCGATCTCCCAGTTTACAGCGTGGCTCTCCGGGGAACAGCTTTCCATGCAGAAATACCGGATTGTGATGATGGAACTGGTAGCGGAGCTTTTCCGTTTTACAGCATCCCATGGGTTAAATCCGGAGAGTGTCTTCGGTGGCAATGGAGATGTCTATAGCCAGGTACTGCAGATGGAATCTGCGGAGGTGCTGGACCGGTGGCTCCGGAGAGTCTGCGCCAATCTGCAGAATGATGTGGCGAACGAGCGTCAGGACAGTACGAAACTTTTTGTGAAGAATGCGGAAGAGTATGTGAAAGAGCATTTTGCAGATCAGGATCTGAGCGTGGATGAGGTATGCCGGAAACTGAATGTAAGTGCCGCTTATTTCTCCACGATTTTCAAGAAGGAAACCGGTAAGACCTTTGTGCGGTATCTGACGGATTACCGGATGGAAAAAGCGGTGAGCATGCTCATGACAGGAAATGAGAAGACCTACGTCATTGCGGAAAAAGTCGGTTATGCAGAGCCGAATTATTTTAGTTACGTGTTCAAAAAACAGTTTGGAATGTCTCCGTCCAAATATAAGGCGGAAAGACTGGAGCAGAAGTGAAAAGAATCCTGAAATATTTTAAAAAGAAACCGCTGTCGGTGCAGGTGGGACTGGCGCTTTCTTTTACCCTGGTTTCGCTTTTTGCCATGGGTGTGTTCGGCATTACCATGTACCATCTGTTCGTAAACCGTATGGAAAATATGATGTCGGAAAATGCGGAACAGCTGCTGGATCAGACGGCCATCAACCTGGAAAACTATCTGAAAAGCATGCGCCGGATTTCTGACAGTATGTATTATACCGTGATCAAGGATAAGGATCTGGGAACAGATACCATGTCCTCGGAACTGAATCTGCTCTATGCGGCCAATCAGGAGAATCTGGTGAGTATCGCCTGCTTTACGGGAGACGGTGATCTGGTGGATGCGGTACCCGTATCCAAAGAGAAGTCCAATGTGGACGTGACAAAAAAAGAATGGTTCACAGAGGCGGTTGGTCAGATGGAAAATTTTCATTTTTCCACACCCCATGTGCAGAACCTGTTTGATGATACCAGCTATCAGTATAACTGGGTGATTTCCTTGAGCCGTGCGGTGGAATTGACCACCAACGGAAGCTCCAGGCTGGGCGTGCTGCTGGTTGATATGAATTATTCCAGTATGGAGCAGCTGCTGGAAAAGGCCAATATGGGAAATACGTCAGAATATCTCTACCTGATGGATGGAGACGGGGAGATTATTTATCATCCCAAACAGAAAATGATTTATGCCAATCTGTATCAGGAAAACAACAGAGAGACGGCCGGGTGGGAGGACGGAAGCCACCGGGAATATTATCAGGGGGAGAACCGGCTGGTAACGGTGAAGACCATCAGTTACACGGGCTGGAAAATCGTTAGTGTGGTTCCCATGAGTGCCTTTAATATGGGTATGTATGAAACACGTCTGTTCTTCGTCCTGCTGCTGATTCTGTCCATGCTCATGATTATTTTCCTGAACCAGATGGTATCCTCCAGTATTGCAAAGCCGCTGGAGAAGCTGAATGATTCCGTGAAGGAATGGGAAGCCGGAAACATGCAGCCGGATATTTACATTGGTGGATTTACCGAGGTAGAGCATCTGGGAAGAACCCTGAAGTCCACGGTGGAACAGATCCGGAAGCTTATGGATGATGTGCTGCTTGAGCAGGAGGAGAAGCGGAAGAGTGAGCTGGATGCGCTGCAGTCCCAGATCAATCCGCATTTCCTGTATAACACGCTGGAATCCATTACCTGGATGATCGAGGGCGAGCGGTATGAGGATGCGGTCTTTATGATTTCCCAGCTGGCCAGCCTGTTCCGGATCAGTCTGAGCAAAGGAAAGACCATCATCCGGGTGGAGGATGAAATCAAACATGCACAGAACTATATGAATATCCAGAAAATCCGGTACAAGAACCGGTTCCAGGTGAATTTTCAGATTGCGGATGAGATTAAGGACTGCTGTACGGTGAAGCTCATTGTGCAGCCTCTTCTGGAAAATGCCATTTACTACGGAGTGGAAGGCATGGATGACGAGGGAGAGATCCATGTGGTCGGCTACCGTGACGGGGACGACGTCTGCATCGAGGTGCAGGACAATGGTCTTGGCATGCCGGAAGAGATGGTGGAGAAGCTGCTCACGGAAAATGAGCATGTTCCCAAACATGGTTCCGGAGTGGGCGTGATCAATGTGCATAACCGGATCCGGATTCGCTTCGGAGAACAGTACGGACTGGAAATCGAGAGCGAACCGGATGAAGGAACGACGGTACGGATCCGGATTCCCTATATTCCCTATACACCGGACATCCAGGAACATCTGGATGGAAAACGCATGAAACAGCTGAAAGGGGAGACGGAAAATGACAAAAAATAGAAGAATCCTCATGTTTTCCGTAGTGATGCTTCTGGTGTTGAGTGTTGCCATGGCATTTTCCGTTTTGGATCAGGGAAATAATGAGCGGACCTATACGGTGTCGGTCATTGTAGATAACAGCAACAGCAGCCGCTGGACGTCTCTGAAGGAAGGAATGGAAGCGGCGGCAAAAGATTATGGAATCCGGCTCAATTATGTATCGACAGGTGTCTTATGGAGCAAAACTCCGGAACTGGATCTGGTGGAACGGGAGCTGGAATCCGGTGTGGACGGAGTGATCCTGCAGCTGTATGCCAGTGAAGGCGTCCATGAGCGGCTGGAGCAGGTGGTGAGCAGAGACCGGTGCGTGCTGCTGGAAACAGACATGATGCCGGAAGAATATTATCAGACCGTGGGGCCGGATAACCGGAAACTGGGAAGCGTGCTGGCGGGAGAGCTGAAAGCTGATTTCGGAGAACGGCTGCGGGGAAAGAAGATCGGCGTCCTGTGTGGAAATACAGGGCAGCTGTCCATCCGGCAGCGGCTGGAAGGACTGGAGGAAGGTCTCAAAAATACCGGGGCTGTGATCCAGTGGACGCTGGCAGAGATGGGGAGAACCCAGAATATGGAGGCAGTGCAGGAATGCTGGCAGAAGCATGCGGATATTGTGATTGCCCTTGATAATACAGAGACGGAGCGTGCGGTCGATTATATGGAAGAAAATGGAATAAAAAGACAGGATTGTGCGCTTTATGGGATAGGAAATTCGGAGAAAGTAGTGTATTATTTAGACAGAGGGCTGATCCGGACGCTGGTGGCGCCCAATGAATTCCATATGGGATACCGGAGTGTGGAAGAGATGGCGTACAAACTGGAATATCAGGCATCCGGGCGTCCCAACGTGCAGACCGGTTATCTGGTTATTGACCAGACCAACCTGTATGATGAGATCAATCAGAAGATTTTGTTTCCCATCGTTCAGTAGGAGGGTGGAATGAGAAGAAAGAAATACACAGCGCTGCTGTTATGCTGCTCCATGATTGGCGGGATGCTCAACGGGTGCGGCGAAAGCGAAAAGAGCAGGAACGCGAATGAAGTGAAGATTGGCGTGACCGTGTACGACCAGTATGATACTTTTATTTCACAGCTGATGGAACAGTTTAATCAGTATGCAGCCCAGACCATGGATGCTGCAGACTCGGATCTGTCCATCCAGGTGGAAGTGTACAATGCAGGAAAAAGCCAGACCACCCAGAACAGCCAGGTGGAAAATATGATTGCCCAGGGATGTGATGTGATCTGTGTCAATCTGGTGGACCGGACGGAGCCTGTTACGATTATTGATATGGCAGAGAAAGAAAACATTCCCATTATCTTTTTTAACCGGGAACTGGTGGAGCAGGATCTGGAGCGCTGGGACCGCCTGTACTATGTGGGATCGCCTGCGCTGGAATCCGGGATTATGCAGGGAGAGATGGCAGCGGATCTGTTCCGGAAGGAGCCGTCCGTGGATAAAAACGGGGACGGCGTATTTCAGTATGTAATTCTGGAAGGGGAGATGGACCACCAGGATGCCATTGTCCGCACGGAGTATGCAGTGAGCACCATTATGGAAAAAGGCGTGGAAGCGGAGAAGCTTGGCTATGCCATTGCCAACTGGAACCGGGCTCAGGCTCAGACAAAGATGACCCAGCTGCTCAGCCAGTATGGGGATAAGATCGAACTGGTGCTGGCGAACAACGACGATATGGCACTGGGAGCTGTGGATGCTCTGAAAGAAGCGGAGATTCCCCAGGAGGAATGGCCTGCCATTTTCGGAATTGACGGAACGGATGTAGGCCAGACGGCGCTCAGCAAAGGGGAACTGAAGGGAACCGTGTATAACGATAAGGAAGGGCAGGCAAAGGCTATGTTAAGCCTGGCCATGCAGCTGGCCAGGAGAGGAACACTGGAGGATCTGGATTTGCAGGATGGAAAATATATCCGCCTTCCCTATAAAAAGCTGGAGAAAATCGAAGGAAAGTAAAAGGAGACTGACAACATGGATGATAATACAAGAGAAAAATTAAGACCGGTGCTCTATCTTGCAGCGGGAGCATACCTCATTTACCTGGCAGTACATATGCTGCAGGGCCTGGCAGAAATAACAGGAACGGAGCATACGGTGATGCTGGCAGCTTCTGTTGTCTTTGGTATCGGTGGTGTTGCGATTCTGATTTTCGGACTGTTCTGTGCAAAAAAGATTTTTCTGGATGCTCCGGCAGCGGATGCATCAGCAGAGTCTGATGAAGAGAAGAACGAAACATCGGAAGAACAGGAATAAATCCGGGATTTCAGGAATCTATACAAGCCTCGTTCATATATTATAGAAAGCGGAGACGGCAGGCAGTGCCATCCGCTGCTATTATATAGGAAACGAGGTTTTTTTATGCCGGAAAATGAAATGGAACCAATTCAGAGAGAACCGGCGTCGACGGGTGGGCTGCGTGTGTGGCTGGTGGAAGAGCGGACACGCAGGCCGATACAGGGGGCGCAGGTACAGATTACCTATGAGGGAGATCCGCAGAGCGAAGTGCGGACCATGACCACGGATGAATCGGGAATGACGGAGATTACAGCGCTTCCGGCACCCAATCCGGATTACAGCCAGAATTTTTCCGAGGAGCAGCCCTATGCAGAATATACGGTGCAGGTACGGGCGGACGGTTATGAAGATGTGGAAGTGGCGGGAACGGAAGTGCTGCCGGGAGAGACAGCCGTACAGGAAATCAGGATGAGACGATCGGCATCCCAGGAACAGTTCCAGCGGATTGTCATTGGCCCTCACACCCTGTTTGGCTCTTATCCGCCCAAGATTGCGGAGGCGGAGATCAAACCGGTGACGGAGACCGGGGAGATTGTACTGAGCAGAGTGGTGATCCCGGAATATGTCATCGTCCATGACGGCGCACCATCGGACAGCAGTGCCAGAAACTACTGGGTGCGTTACCGGGATTACATTAAAAATGTGGCTTCCAGTGAGATTTACGCCACCTGGACCGATGCGGCCATCCGGGCCAATGTGCTGGCAATCATGTCCTTTACCCTGAACCGGGTGTATACGGAATGGTATCGGAACAGAGGATATGACTTTACCATCACTTCTTCCACAGCCTTTGACCAGAAATGGATTTATGGCAGGAATATTTTTCAGGACATTTCGGATGTGGTGGATGAGATGTTCGGAAATTATCTGTCCAGACCCAATGTGAAGCAGCCAATTCTGACCCAGTACTGTGACGGGCGGCAGGTGTCCTGTCCCAACTGGATGACCCAGTGGGGTTCCCAGAGTCTGGGGCAGCAGGGGTATTCCACCATTGAGATTCTGCGCTATTATTATGGAGAGAGTATTTACATCAATACGGCGGTGGAGATTGCCGGAGTCCCCTCTTCCTGGCCCGGCTATGAACTGGCAGAAGGATCCAGTGGAGCGAAAGTGCGCCAGATGCAGGAGCAGCTGAATGTGATTGCGGGATCTTATCCGGCGCTTCCTGCTGTTACCGCAGACGGTATCTATGGTCCGGCCACGAAAGCAGCCGTGGAAAAATTTCAGTCCATTTTCGGACTTCCGGTGACCGGCATTGTGGATTACCGGACCTGGTACAAAATATCAGAAATCTATGTGGGTGTATCGAGAATTGCAGAACTTTAGAAAATTATAAGAAATTCCGGAAAAGAAAGTCTTTGCTTTTTTCTGGAAAGTGGGTATAATGTAAGTTGCGAGACTCGCGGGAACGAGTCTCACAACTTAACGAAAAAAATGCATAGCATTTTTTGAGTCTAAGGTTATGCAAGATAGGGGGAAAAGCAAGCCCCTTGACACCAGAATGTATTCGATGCATCATTTGAAATAGAGGAAGGAACGAAAGGAGAACTTTTATGGCAGGAACAGACGTTGGAATTGATTTGGGAACAGCCAGCATCCTTGTGTATATTAAGGGCAAGGGAGTTGTATTAAAAGAGCCGTCCGTTGTGGCGTTTGACAGAGATACAAACAAGATTAAAGCAATCGGTGAGGAAGCAAGACTGATGCTTGGACGTACACCGGGTAATATCGTGGCAGTCCGTCCGCTTCGTCAGGGCGTTATTTCTGACTTTACCGTTACGGAGAAGATGCTGGAGCATTTCATCCGCAAGGCAGTTGGCAAGAAAACATTCCGGAAACCGAAGATTGCAGTCTGTGTACCCAGCGGTGTTACCGAGGTAGAGAAGAAAGCAGTAGAAGACGCCACCTATCAGGCAGGCGCAAGAGAAGTATTTATCATCGAGGAGCCGATCGCAGCAGCAATCGGAGCCGGCATTGATATTTCCAGACCGTGTGGAAACATGATCGTAGATATCGGAGGAGGTACCACCGATATCGCTGTGATCTCTCTTGGAGGAACGGTTGTCAGCACCTCCATCAAGATTGCAGGTGATGATTTCGATGAGGCCATTGTCCGTTTCATGAGAAAGAAACACAACCTGCTCATCGGTGAGAGAACCGCAGAGGATATTAAGATTAAAGTAGGAAGCTGCTATCCGAGAGCAGAGGTAGACAGCATTGACGTTCGCGGACGTAACCTGGTAACCGGTCTGCCGAAGACCGTCACCGTTACTTCCGAGGAGACAGAAGAAGCGCTGAAAGAGACCACTTCCCAGATCGTGGAAGCTGTCCACAGCGTACTGGAGCGCACACCACCAGAGCTGACTGCAGATATTGCAGAGCGTGGAATCGTTCTGACCGGAGGCGGAGCACTGCTTCGCGGACTGGAGGAACTGCTGGAGTCCAAGACCGGTATCAATACCATGACTGCAGAGGATCCTATGAAGTGCGTAGCAATCGGAACCGGTAAGTTTGTAGAGTTCCTGTCCGGACATCGCGACGAGGAATAAGAAGAGAAAAAGAAGCGTGGGGCTGTTGTAAAAAAGGCGGGAATCTCGTCTTTTTTATGGCAGCCTTTTTATCGCACTGCAGCTATGGGGAGGAAAGGGAAAAGCCGTGGAAATATGTAAAGGATATGTGGAACATATTGTATTTCGAAACACAGAAAATGGATATACGGTTTTTCAGATGGTGACGGATGAGGAAGAACTGACCTGTGTGGGTGTTTTCTCGGTTTTGTCGGAAGGGGAACTGATTCACGCGGCAGGAACGAGGAAGGAACATCCGCTGTACGGGGAACAGCTTCAGGTGGAACAGTATGAAATTCTGGCACCGGAAGATGAGACGGCTATGGAGCGCTATCTGGGAAGCGGAGCCATCAAGGGAATCGGCGCTGCTATGGCGGCGCGGATTGTGCGTCGCTTTAAGGGGGATACCTTCCGGATTATCGAGGAGGAACCGGAACGTCTGGCAGAGGTGAAGGGCATCAGCGAGCGGAAAGCCATGGAGATTTCGGAACAGATGTCGGAGAAAAAAGAACTCCGCCAGGCCATGATGTTTCTGACCCAGTATGGGATTTCCATGCAGCTGGCGGTGAAGATTTACCAGGAATACGGTCCGAAGACCTATCAGGTGGTACAGGAAAATCCCTACCAGATGGCAGATGACATTGCCGGAGTGGGATTTAAAATTGCCGATGAGATTGCCAGCCGGATCGGAATTCATGCGGGCTCCGATTACCGGATCCGAAGCGGTCTTCTCTATGTATTACAGCAGGCGGCAGGCGAAGGCCATACCTGCCTTCCCAAAGAGCTGCTGCTTCACCGTACCGCAGATCTTCTCCGGGTGGAAGAGCCGGACATCGAAGTGCAGATGATGAATCTCTGCATGGACCGGAAGCTGATCATAAAGGAAACCAAAGGACAGACACTGGTGTTCTACAGCCAGTATTATTATATGGAGCTGAACATTGCCAGGATGCTTCATGATCTGAATCTGGTGTGCCGTATGGAAGAAGAGCAGATTCTGAAAAAAATCAGCCGGATCGAAGAGCAGGAACAGATCGAGCTGGATGCCATGCAGCGGCAGGCAGTCGTGGAATCCGTGAAAAACGGCCTGCTCATTATTACCGGAGGTCCCGGTACGGGAAAGACGACCACCATTAATACGATTATTCATTATTTTGAGACGGAAGAGATGGAGATCCTTCTGGCGGCGCCTACCGGGCGTGCGGCAAAGCGGATGACGGAAGCCACCGGTTATGAGGCGGTGACCATTCATCGGCTTCTGGAACTGTCCGGCGTTCCGTCAGAGGAGCGTGGACAGGCGTCCTTTGAGCGGAATGAAGAGAACCCGCTGGAGGCGGATGTGATTATCATTGATGAAATGTCCATGGTGGATGGCTTTCTTATGCATGCGCTGCTCCGGGCGGTGAGTCCGGGAACCCGTCTGATTCTGGTGGGGGATATTAACCAGCTGCCCAGTGTGGGACCGGGCTGTGTGCTGAAGGATATGATCCGGTCAGAGGCCTTCCATGTGGTCATGCTGACGAAGATTTTCCGGCAGGCAAGCCAGAGCGACATTATTGTCAATGCACATAAGATCAATCGCGGGGAGCAGGTCATTGCGGACAATAAGAGCCGGGATTTCTTCTTCCTGGAGCGGCAGGATCCCAATATCATTTTGCGGGTCGTGCTGGCGCTGGTGCAGGAGAAGATGCCGCGGTATGTCCATGCCCGGCCTTATGATATTCAGGTGCTTACGCCCATGAGGAAGGGAGCCCTTGGCGTGGAACATCTGAATGAAGTGCTGCAGAAATACCTGAATCCGGAATCTCCGGAGAAGGAAGAACATCAGACCGGCAGAGGCCTGTTCCGGGAGGGGGACAAGGTCATGCAGATCAAAAACAACTATCAGATTGAATGGGAAGCAAGGAATAAATACGGCATTGCCATCGATAAAGGAACCGGTGTATTTAACGGCGATATGGGAATGGTTACCAGAATTGATTCCCAGACAGAGGTCATGGAAGTGCTGTTCGATGATTACCGGACCGTGTCCTACAGTTTTGAAAATCTGGAGGAACTGGAGCTGGCTTATGCGGTAACCATTCACAAATCCCAGGGAAGCGAGTATCCGGCAGTAGTCATTCCGCTGCTCACGGGCCCGCGTATGCTCATGAACCGCAATCTTCTTTATACAGCGGTTACCCGTGCCAGATCCTGTGTCACGATGGTGGGAAGCAAAGAGACTTTTGCGGCAATGATTGCCAATGCCAGTCAGCAGACCAGATACAGCGGTCTGGAGGAGCGGATCCGGGAGGTGCTTCTATGAAAATAGATCTTCCGGGATTGCTGTTCCCACGCCGCTGTCCCATCTGTCACGAGATTGTGGAGGATCCGGGAGAATTGGCCTGTGACATCTGTAAAACAAGACTTCTGCGTGTGCGCACTCCCTGGTGCCAGCGCTGCGGAAAGCCCCTCATTGCTCACGAGCAGGAGTACTGCGGGGATTGCAGCCGGAAAAACCACGTGTTCCGGAAAGGCAGAGCAGCCTTTGTTTATGATGAGACCATGCGCCGGTCCATTGCCCGGTTCAAGTATGACGGGCGGCAGGAATATGCGGCGTTCTATGCGGATGAGATTCTGAAGACCTGTGCCAGGGAAGTGCTCCGGTGGAAGGCGGAAGCACTGATTCCCATTCCGCTTCATCCGGCCAGAAGGCGGAAGCGGGGATATAATCAGGCGGAGCTGCTGGCAAAAGAACTGTCCATAAGAAGTGGAATTCCCATGGACAGCAGATTACTGATCCGGACGAAAAATACCCGCGCCCAGAAAGAATTAAGTGATCAGGAACGTAAAGCAAATCTGAAACATGCTTTTTCCGTTCGGGAAAAGCGAATCCCTTATAAAAATATCATTTTGGTGGATGACATCTATACGACCGGAAGCACCATGGACGAAGCAGCCGCAGTCCTGAAGGCGTGCGGTGCGGAAATGATATATTTTTTATGCATTTCTGTTGGAAGAGGCTCTTGATTGTGTTATACTATGTAGTATTGAGGTGGAGACTGCTTATATGATAAATGAAGAAAAAGTAATTCTGATGACGAAAGCATCCCTTTATGAAAATAAGGAAAAGAAAAGAAATCTGAAGATTATGAAATATTTCAGACATGATTATATCAGTGTACAGCTTCTGACAGGCTGGTTTTTTGGAACGTTATGTTTTCTGCTGGGAGCAGTATTATGGGGCGCATGCCACATGGAATATTTGATGGAGAATCTCCATAAGATGGATATACAGGGCTTTGGAATGACCGTATTGGCGCTTTATGTGGTAATTATGGTGGTCTATTTATGCATCCTGTACGGTGTCTTTTCTTATCGCTACAGCCAGGCCAGACGCAGTGTGGCCGGTTATATGCAGACCCTGCAGAAGATTTCGTATATTTACGAGAAAGAGGATTCTGGCGAGACGGCAGATCATACGGACGGAGGAGAAGAATCATGACGGCACTACTGGAATTAAAACAGCGCATGAAAATGATTTATGCAAAATATGATATCTATCTGATTCCCGCGGCAAAATTTATCATTGCCCTGGTAGCATTTCTGATGATTAACAGCCGGATTGGCTTTATGGAGAAACTTGCAAATCCGGTCGTGGCAGTTCTGCTGGCATTGCTTTGTTCTTTCCTGCCGGTGAATATGATTGCCATATTCGGTGCGCTTCTGGTGTGCGCCCATGCGTTTGCACTTTCGATTGAAGTGCTTGCTGTGGCAGCAGGTATCTTTTTCCTGATATATGCGGTTTATTTCCGGGTGTGTCCGGGACAGGGTTATGTACTGGTACTGACGCCTCTGGCATTTGTTATGGGGATTCCCTATGCCATGCCGCTGGTGCTGGGACTGGTGGGAGGACCGGTCTGTGCGGTTCCTATGGCCTTCGGTACCATCGCCTATTATCTGATGTATTATATGAAAAATAACGAGACCATGATTACTAATTCCGAGACAGAGACCATGGCAACGAGAATGACGTATCTGGTGGAAAATGTACTGAATAACAAGGCAGTCATTATGACCATTCTGATTATGGCCATTGTGCTGATGGTGGTATACGCCATTCGGAAAATGAGTGCAGATTACGCATGGTATATGGCCATCGGATCCGGTGCGGTTCTGAATATTGTACTGTTTCTGACCGGAGGACTGGTTATGGAAGTGCGGATTTCCGTGATTGGACTGGTGCTTGGAACTGCGGTGGCTCTTCTGATTGCCATGATCGTAGAGTTTTTCGCATTCAGTGTGGATTATTCACGAACGGAATATGCGCAGTTTGAAGATGATGAGTATTATTATTATGTAAAAGCAGTACCGAAAATGTCGATTTCCATTCCGGACAAGAAGGTAAAGAAGATCAATACCAGACGAAGCAGGAGCAGCCGGAAAAAACATTAGTGCGGGATAGAGGAGAAGGATGTGAAGGATATGAATCTTGGACAGCTGTATCAGTATCTGTCGATTGATGCGCTGCATGTGACGTGGACAGACGTGGCAGAGATTATCATATTGTCAGTGATCATTTATCAGATCCTGATGTGGATTAAATCCACCAGGGCATGGGCATTGCTGAAAGGTTTTGCCGTGATTCTGGCGCTTCTTGTAGTGGCAGCATTTTTCCATATGAACACCATTCTGTGGATTGCGAAGAACTTCTTCAGTCTGGGAATCATGGCTGTGATTGTGGTGTTCCAGCCGGAGATGCGGCGCGCGCTGGAACAGCTGGGTGAAAATAATCTTCTGACCAGCATCGTGCCTTTTGACGCATCCAGAAAAGAGGAGACCAGTATTTCTGACCGGACCATCGCCGAGCTGGTGAAAGCAAGTTTTGAGATGGGAAAAGCAAGAACCGGCGCATTGATGGTGCTGGAGCGGACGGTCAGCCTGAAAGAATATGAACGGACCGGAATCGAGATTGATTCCCAGGTGTCCAGTCAGTTGATTTTAAATATTTTTGAGAAAAATACGCCGCTCCATGACGGTGCGGTGATTCTGTCCGGTGACAGAATCCGTTCTGCCACCTGTTATCTGCCGTTGTCCGATAACATGACGCTCAGCAAAGCGCTGGGAACGAGACATCGTGCGGCAGTGGGAGTCAGTGAAGTGACCGATTCCCTGACCATTGTGGTATCCGAGGAGACGGGTTCTGTGTCCGTGGCGAAAAACGGACGTCTGCTCCGGAATCTGAATCAGGAACAGCTGAAGGAACAGCTGCAGACGCTGCAGGTAAAATCAGCGGAGAGAAACAAGAAGCTCAGACTGTGGAGAGGACGTGGCCGTAATGAAGACAAAACTGCTGAATAATCTGATGTGGAAAATCCTTTCCGTACTGGCGGCTATTATGCTCTGGCTGGTTGTGGTGAATATTGATGATACCATTGAATCAGAGTCTTTAAAAAATCTGCAGGTCAGTCTTCTGAACACGGATGTGATTACTTCCCAGGATCAGACCTATCGGATCGATCCGGGAACAGATAAAGTGAATCTGACGGTGCATGCCAGAAGAACGGAACTTGCGAAAGTGAAGGCTTCGGATTTTGTGATTACCGCCGATATGAAAAAGGATCTCCGCTATGACAGCATGGTGAAGATTGAAGTCAGCTATACAGGCAATGCGAAGATCGACAGCATCGAGCAGAGCCGGGAAAATGTGCTGGTCAGCATCGAAGAGAAGGTGACCGAGCAGTTTAAGGTAACCGTGGATACCAGCGGAACACCAAGTGACGGTCTGGAGAAAGGAACTGCGGTTCCGGAGAAATCCATGATCGAGATCAGTGGACCAAAATCAGTGGTAGAGCAGATCAAAAAAGTAGTAGCGAAGGTAAATATTACCGGAATTACCGGTACGGCAGTGCTGACCACCCGTCTGGAACTGGTGGACGGAAACGGTGAGGACGTGGATGATTCCCAGCTGGAATATCTGGGAAAAGATGCAGACTTCAATGTAACGGTGACCACACTGAATACCAAGAAGGCGGGTATCAGCTTTGATATCAGTGAGGCGGCGCCGGAAGGCTACAGTCTGTCTGCCATCACCTATAAGCCGGAGACGGTAACCATCGCAGGTGTCCTGTCGGATATCCGGTCGATTTATAATCTGAACATTCCGGCGGAAGCTTTGAATCCGGAAGGCAAGACCGGAAGGGTAGAGCAGACGGTGGATATCAGCCAGTATCTGCCGGAAAATGTCATCATCCCGGAGGAGGATGAGCACGACATTGTTGTGACCATGGAAATTGTGGCAAATGAGACGGTGAATTACAGCTTTACACCGGATCAGATTCAATTTGAGAATACCGCGGACGGTTTGCAGGTAGACCGTTCCAACAGTGAGACAGTCATTGTGCCGGTCAGCGGACTGGCTTCGGCTCTGGCTGGTATCACATCAGACTCCATTACCGTGACAGCAGATATGTCGGGAGTGAGCAGGGCAGGAACCTATACGGTACCTGTGACACTGACTCTCCCGGATGGATTCAGCTGTCCGCAGGATCTGGGAATGACCGTTCACGTGGTATCCTCGGAAGAGGAATAAGGAAAATAAAGGAAAGACAGACCTGCGGGTCTGCCTTTCTGCGTCAGGAACAAAACAGGAACTGAAAGGATACTCTGCATGAAAAATAGAAAAAAATCTCTGGCGGTCTGGGCGGTGATCTGTCTGCTGATCGTCATAATCGGGATTGCCCTTCCGGTGACAAAGAGCTGTTCGCTGGGACTGGAAGGTGCCAACCAGGCAAATTTAAGAACGGCGACGGAGGAACTGACCGAAGGAAATCTGCTGGAATTTACCGTTTATCCGCCGGAGGCGACGGCAGACCAGATTGGGTTCTTTTTTACATCCAACAAGCATGAATTTGAAACAGGCACTCTGCGGATCATGGCTTTTGACGGGGACGAGCTGATCGGCGGACAGGATTTTCCGTTGGAGGAGTTGGACAGTGACCGGTTCCTGTTTGTCCATCTGGATCATTCGCCGGAGGAACTGACCGTGCGGATCTCCTGTGATGCCAGGAGAGAAGGACCGTCTGTCTGGCTGAACGAGACCACCGTGACACCGGGACAGGCTTCCCTGAATGGAGTCAGTCTGGAAAAAAGCCTGGTCTATAATCTGACCTATACGGAGCAGACCCATCAGGTGGGCCGTCCGGTTTTACTGGGACTGATTTTATTTCTGGGTGGATTTGGCGTCTGGCTGACAGGCAGACTCCGAAGAGAAAAGAAACAGCCGGAGATGGCTTTGCCTGCTGGCAGGAGCATGCCGGACAGGCGCCAGCTGCTGGGACTTGGAATTACCCTTGCCTGTGGAGCGTTGTTGTTTTTCTATTTATATGATACGAAGATTCGGATTGCGCAGAATACGACAGAAAAGGTGACACTGTTTCAAACGGATGGAGACGCCATTCCGGTGACTGAAGAACATGCATCTTTGAGTCAGGTTGTGAAACCCGAACAGGACCAGCTGACCGGATTCGGCGTGCGGTTCTGGCTGGAAGAGGATGCGGTCCTTAACGAGGGAACTATGCAAGCGGTTGTCACGGACTTGACGCTTCAGGAAGTAATGTGCGAGACGGATATTCCTGCGGGACAGTTTATTTCTGGCGAATATGTGGGACTGCTCTTTGAAAATTCCCAGACCGGGGTCAAAGATCATACCTACCGGATTGACCTGACATTTTCACCGGAGCTGTGGGACAGCGGACTGGAAGTGCTGACCAACGGGGATGATCTTTGTGTAAACGCGTATTTATATTTTAATATTTTCCTGAAGAAGTTTTTCTTTTTCATGTTCCTGGGAGTGGAGGCATTCATTGCCCTGTTCTGGTATCTGGCCTTTGTGAGAAAGGCGAGAATCGAGACCGTCTTTCTGGTGACGGTGCTGGGACTGGGACTTTTTTATAATGTCCTTCTGACGCCGCAGATGGTGCCGGATGAGGCGAAACATATTGATATGGCGTACCGGTACAGCAATGAATTGCTGGGCTATGAATCGTTGGGAGATACCACCTGCCTCATGCGGGCAGATGACGCGGAAATGGAATTTACTTCTTCCCCTACTTTCCGGAATTACCGGAATATTTACTATGGACTGTTTTCCAGAGTACAGGATGACCGGATGGTGGAAGCAGAAGTGAACAGCAACATTGAGGGAAGCATTCTCTTTTATGCACCGGCGGTACTGGGCATGACGCTTGCACGGCTGCTGCATCTGGGAACAGTCCCCATGTTGCTCCTGGCCAGGTATCTGAATCTGCTTGCCTTTGCGCTTTTCACCTGGTTTGGTATGAAACGGCTGCCTTTTGGAAAGCTGACTTTATTTTTGATTGCTGTTTTACCGATCAATATGCAGCAGTGTACTTCTTTTTCCCATGATGCCATGGTGCACGGGATTCTGTTTCTGTTCTGCTGTCTCTGTCTGGAGGCGATTTATGAGAAGAAGGAACTGACCGGCTGGCAGATGCTTTTGATGGAACTTCTGGGAGGCATGGCTGTTTACTGCAAGAGCGGAAGCTACCTGCCGCTGATGCTGCTGATTCTTCTGATTCCGGCGGCATCCTATGGAAGCCGTAAGAAAAAATGGACGGCAACGGCAACTGTATTTGGAATGCTCCTGTTGGTATTTGCAGCGAAAAATATGTCCATGGTGACAGGAATCGCGGCGACGACGGATGCTACCAGCGTGGTAAGTACCGGAGACGGAACGGCCTATGCCACCGGTTATACGCTCAGCTATTTTCTGCATGATCCGCTGCAGCTCATTTATATGATCGTAAATACCATTCTCGATAAAGGCGGCTTCTATGTGGAGTCCCTGATCGGATACAAGTTAGGATGGGTGGAGATTGAGACGTCCACCATGATTGTGGTGCTGTTCTTATTCCTGCTGTTCTTGTCCAACTGCCAGACTAGGGAGGAATCCATCTTTGTGATGGCCGGACAGCGTTCGGTGATGATTCTTTCCTGCCTTGGCTGTGCAGGACTCATTGTACTGGGTATGCTGCTTTCCTGGACCCCTGTGGGCTATGTGTCTGTGGAAGGTGTACAGGGACGTTATTTCCTGCCGTTTCTGCTGATTCTTTTGACCGCATGCAGGAACCGGATGATTTTCCTGCGGCAGAAGATGGACCGGGGAATCATGGCAGCGGCGGTGACCGGACAGCTTCTGACCATCGCCTATGTGATCAAACAAGTAATGGCTGTGTAGGACAGCCTGGAGAGGAACGATTTTATGGATAAAAAAAGACTGGCCGTCAACATGGCGGCACAGCTTCTTGCATTTGCCGTCAATATGGGAATCAGCTTTTTCCTGGCGCCCATTATTGAAGCCAAGATGGAAAATACCTATGGATTTGTAACCCTGGCCAATCAGTTTGTGCTGTATGCCCAGATTATTGTATCTGCGTTAAATACCATGGCTAGCCGTTTTGTTACCATTCATATTCACAGAGGGGAAGACCAGACGGCCAGTGAGTATTTCTCTTCCGTTTTCTTTGGAAATGTGATTATGGCGGGGATCTTTCTGGTTCCGGCGCTGGTCATCGTCATTTTCATGGGAAGCATGCCTTTCTTAAATGTACCGGCGGAAGTGCTTCATGATGTACAGCTTCTGTGGGCCTTTGTATTTGCAAACTTTTTCCTGAGTATTATCACATCCGTATACGGAATCTCCACCTATGCGACCAATCGGCTGGATCTGACGTCCATTCGTACCATGTATGGAGATATTATCCGCATTGTATTTCTGTTTGCAACGTTTCTGATTTTCAAACCGACCCTGTGGTTTATCGGAGCAGCTTCTCTTTTGAGCACCGCGTACACGGCATTCTGGAACCGCAGATTTACAAGACAGCTTCTGCCTCAGGTGCAGATGAAGGTGTCCAACTTCCGTTGGAAAAAGGTGTGGGAGCTGGTATCTCTGGGAGCCTGGAATTCCCTGACCCGTCTTGGACAGCAGCTGCTGGACGGCGTGGACATACTCCTTTCAGGCGCATTGATTCTGGATGGAAATGCTTCCATGACTTTATTGTCTCTGGCAAAAATGGTGCCGACGGCCATTTCCAGTTTGATGGGAACGGTGGTAGGCGTCTTTAATCCGCAGATCACCATTGCCTATGCGGAGGGTGATACGGAAAATCTGGTAAAAATTATCAGAAGCTGCAACCGGATTCTCATTTTCATTATGAGTATCCCCATTGCATTCCTGACGGCTTACGGAAGAGATTTCTATGCCATGTGGCAGCCTACGAAGGATGCGGACATGCTGCAGCGCCTGTCTCTGCTGGCGGTTGGTGTGCTCTATGTGAGCATGAGCATTCAGGTGCTCTATCATGTATTTATTATTACGAAAAAAGTAAAATGGAATTCCCTGGTGATCCTGGGTTCCGGCGTTCTGTCCTCCTGTCTGTCGCTGCTTCTCTTAAAGACGACGGATCTGGGCGTGATGGTGTTCCCGCTGTCCAGTATGCTTACCGGACTTCTGCGAAATCTCATCTTTACGCCGATCTATGCGGCCAGATGCCTGAAGATCCGCTGGAACCGGTTCTACGGTGATATTCTGCTGGGTTGGATTTCCATTGGAAGTATTGTGATTCTGGGAAATCTGTCCCGGATGGTATTTCCGGTGAATTCCTGGGTAAAACTGATTCTGACAGGCGTGGTCATGGGACCGCTGGCACTGGCTTTGAATTTCCTGATTATCCTCCGGAAAGAGGAGCGGGAAATGGTCATCGGCATGGTGAAGTCGAAGCTGAAAGGAGTAAAATAGGAAGATGTTCAGTATCGTCATTCCGGTCTATAATGCGAAAGCATCGCTGGAGCGCTGCGTGGATTCCTGGCTTCGTCAGACGAGAAACGATCTGGAACTCATTCTGGTGGACGACGGCTCTTCCGACGGAAGCGGAGAACTGAGCGACCGTCTGGCAGAAAATCCGGACGGCAGGGTGCGGGTGATTCATCAGGAAAACAGCGGCGTATCGGCAGCGCGAAATGCGGGCATCCGGGCAGCAGAAGGCACATTCCTTCTCTTTACGGACAGCGACGACTATGTGGAGCCGGATTATCTGGAAAAAATGGCGGCCCTGCAGGAGAAGAGTGATGCAGATCTGGTACTCTGCGGTTATCATCATCTGTATGATGGAGCGGATATTGTAAAAGTACCAGGGGAGACCCATGTGAGTGCCATGACAGAGTTTCAGCAGGAATTTCTGGAACTTTATAAAAAGAGCGATCTTAATATGCCCTGGAATAAGCTATATAGAAAAGCACTGGCTGGTGTGTTTGATACATCCCTGAGCCTGGGCGAAGATCTGCTGTTTAATCTTGATTATTTATCAAAATGCCGGAAGGTGGCTGTCCTGGGAGAACCGCTGTGCTGGTACATTCAGGAGATGGGTAAGAAAACCTTGTCTTCCGAAAAGCGGCAGAACCGGATGGAGCTGGCGGCGCGCATCTGCAGGGAGACGGAACATTTTTATGAGAGTACCTGGGGAGAACCGTGCCGGGATGGCAGCATTTTCCTTCGCTATATGAACGAAGTGATGGATGAATGTGAGAAACTTCCGGAGGATGGAAGCTGTTCTTATCAGGAGAAATTAAAGATTCTGCACGGTTACGCCCAGGATCCGCTGGTGAGAGAGCGGGGATCGGAAGTCCGGTTTTCGTATATGGATTACCGGATCTTATGGATTTTTTTTAAGAGGGATATGGCACGGACCGTCTATGGTCTGTGCGTGGTACGCAGCCTGCTAGTAAAAGTGCTGCATGAGATACGGAGGAGCCGAACATGACAACCCCATTGATCAGTGTAATTGTACCGGTTTACCGGGTAGAGGAGTATCTGGAACGATGTGTGGAAAGTATTCTTTCCCAGACCTATGAGAATCTGGAAGTGATTCTGGTGGACGACGGGTCGCCGGACCGGTGTCCGGCCATCTGTGATGCCTATGCCGGAAAAGATGCCAGAGTCAAAGTGATTCATCAGGAGAACAAAGGACTTTCCGGGGCGCGGAATGCAGGCATTGAGCTGGCAGAAGGCGAATATCTGGCATTTGTGGACAGTGACGACTATGTGAGTCCGCATTTTATTGAAGGATTGTATGAGCTGCTGCAGGAGACGGGATGTGGCATCGGTCAGTGCCGGTTTTCCTATGTAAAAGGAGAGAAGCTGACAGAAGAAGGTGATTCTGCGTTCTGTATTTACCGGGGAGAGAGCCTGATGGAACAGCTCTACGGACCGGAGGAAAAGGCCACGTATTTTGTGGTGGCATGGAACAAGCTGTACCGTGCAGAGCTTTTTAAAGAGACGGGTATCCGTTATCCGGAAGGCCGGATTCATGAGGATGAGGCCACGACCTATCAGCTGTTCCACGCAGCGAGAAAGCTGGCATTTCTTGACAAGGCAATGTACGGATATTATACGGAAAACGGCGGCAGCATTACCTCGGTCTTCTCGGCAAAACGGCTTCAGTGGCTGACAGCCCAGGAAGAACGGATTGCATTTTTCCAGAAAAATGGATATGAGAAGCTGCTTCCGGCTGCATACCGGAAGCTCTGTGATGCCTGCATTACCTTCTTCTTCCGCTGTACAGAGCAGGTGGAAGGGGCAGAGGCGTTGAAAAAAGAGCTGCGGCAGCGGTTGGAAACCTACCGGGCAAATGGCGCCAACTTCATTGCATCGCTGCCTTTAAAGACCCGCATGGGGTATGAACTGTTCGCCATGAGTCCGGGACTTTACGAGAAAGTGCTCCGGAAAATGCAGGAGGCGTCATGAACGAGAAAATCAGTGTCATTGTACCAATTTATAAAGTAGAACAAGTATTGAGACGCTGTGTGGACAGCATTCTGGCACAGACCTATGAGAATCTGGAAATTATTCTGGTGGATGACGGATCACCGGATCAGTGTCCTGCCATCGGTGATGCCTATGCAGCGCAGGATACCAGAATCAAAGCCGTGCATAAGAAAAATGGAGGCCTCACTTCCGCCTGGAAGGAAGGGGTCCGGCATGCCACCGGCGAATGGCTGGGATTTGTGGACAGCGATGACTGGATTGATCCGGATATGTATGAGCGGCTGTATGAACCGCTGAAAACGAAGAAGGCGGACATGTCCATGGCAGGGCTGGTCTTTGATTACGAAGATCCCAACTACCCGCCGCGAAAAGAGGGCAACCGGCTGGAGAAAACCTATTACAGCCAGGAAGAATGGCGGAAGCTCTTTCCCGTACTCATCAATGATGGAAGCTTCATTGGAAGGACCATTCAGCCATCCCGTGTGACCAAACTGTTCCGAAGGGAACTGGTGGAACAGAATCTGGAGCTGTGGGATGACCGGGTGACGGTGGGAGAGGATCTGCAGATGGTCTTTGCAGCCGCACTGGATGCAAAGGGAGTCTGCGTGGTACCGGACTATTATCCCTATCATTACTGGTACAATACGGCATCCATGACCGGCCAGTATGACGGATGTTATCTGGAGAAAATCAAGCTTCTGCGGGAGCGTATGGAGGCTATCTCCGATGCCAAGAAAGGCTATGATTTCCGTCCCCAGATCCGGAATGATTTCTTAAGTCTTGCCATTATGGCGGTGAAAAATGAGATCTGGAGAAATCATCAGGATTCTTTTGGCACTGTGCTTCGGAAGACAAAAGAAATGTGTCGGGATGCATCGGTGCAGGAGGCTTTGAAAAATCATACCATGGACCGTCTGGGACTGTCCGTGAAGGTATATATATTTATGATGAAGCATGGACTTGCCTTGCCATGCTATGTAGTAACCAAGTTGTTTTTTGCATTTTATTATGGAGTTTTTTCACATGTACAATAATCAACGAAAAGCGATTTTTTTTGATATTGACGGAACCTTATTGATTCCGGGGGAGGGAATTCATGAGAGCGTGCGGGAGGCGCTTAAGAAGGTAAGAAATCACGGCCATCAGGTGTTTATCGCCACCGGGCGTGCCTGGTGCTGTCTGCCGGAGGAGCTGCAGGATATAGAGCTGGACGGGCTCATTGCCAGTGCCGGAAGCGACATCTGGTTTCATGGACAGAATGTGTACCGCCAGTCACTTCCGGAGAAGCTGATCCGGGATACCTGCCAGATTCTGAAAGAAATGGATGCGGTCTATGTGCTGGAAGGCTTTGACCGGATTTATGTGTCAGAGAAGGCACAGCGGATTCTATTGGGAAAAGAGGTGCTGCCGGATGATAATCCAGAGCTGGTCCGCTGGAAGAAATATTTCCGGCAGAAGACGAATCTGTATCCGATAGAAGAGTGGTCTCCGGAAACAGAGCGGATTCCAAAGATTACGTTTATGTTATTCCATGAGGAGCAGGTGGAACAGGTAAAAGAGATCCTGTCAGAACCATTTCATGTGGTCTTTTTCCCGGCGGCCTACAGCGGCTTCTGGAATGGGGAGCTGATTTCCAGAACGGCGGATAAGGGGACTGCCATTCAGAAAGCAGCAGAGCTTCTCCATATGGAGATTGCAGATACCATCGCATTCGGCGACAGCATGAACGATTATGAAATGATTCTGCAGGCAGGCTGCGGCGTGGTGATGGCAAACGGGGATGAGTACCTGAAGACAAAGGCGGACCGGATCTGTGAGTCCGTGCAGGAAGACGGTGTGATCCGGGAACTGGAACGGATGCATTTGATTTAGGAGGCCGCCCATGAAGAAGATTTGGAATACAACGACGAAAAACTGGGTGTATGGCGCGCTGGCCTGCATGGCATTATTGATTACACTCAATGCAGATTTAAGCAGTATCAGTGCTGAGGCTGCGCAGGGAGGATTTTTCAATGTCCTGGCCATGACCATCAAGAAACTGGAGTATGTGCTTCCGGTATTTACCTACCGGGATGCATTGCTGGCGCTTTTGGTTCTTTTCTTTTTCCAGAAAACGCAGGTGCGTGAACATCCGGGAATTTCTCTGTGGAGTATCCGGATTCCGGCAGGGCTTACCGCCTTTTTCCTGGTATTCGGCTACAGCTTTTACTACACCAATTCCTGGGATCTGGTGATCATGGACAAGCTGCATCTGTTCCTGGCAGCGGTCATGATGGTGGGATATTATGCACTGTTTGTGAGAATCTTTGGTCTCATTGTGGATAAAGTTCCGATTTTTGCGGGAGTCAGTGGAGAACGTCCCGGAAAGCTCTCGGAACTGGTCTTTGAACGGCATGCGTTCTGGGGACCGTTTCTGGTGATTCTGCTTTTCTGGATGCCTTACATACTGGCAAAATTTCCGGGTGCCTCCATGCCGGAAACGCTGGCGGAGATGCGGCAGTTCTACTGGAATGATATTAATAACTATTATCCGCCTATGCATACGATTCTGTTAAGTCTGGTCATGCAGCTTGGAAATGCGATTCATTCCTACACACTGGGATTTTTCCTGAATCTGGTGATTCAGCTGGGAATGCTGTTGTCCGCATTTGCCTATGGATTTACGCTGATGAGACGGTGGCAGACGCCCTATAAGCTGCGCTGGGCAGCTCTTGCCATTATCTGTATTGTGGAATTTTTCCCCATGGAATCGACTGTGGTGGAGAAGGACATTCCCTATGCGGCCTGCGTGATTTTTATGGTGCTGCTTCTGCATGAACTGGTGCGGCAGATGCGTAAGGATGATGGAATGAATCGGGCGCAGGCAGCAGGCTATATACTGTCCTGCATCGGAACGGCGGGATTCCGGAATGAAGGAATCTATCTGGTACTGGTATCCGGCATTGCAGTGACTTTCTATGTGATGCATGCATGGTGGAAACAGGACCGCAGGAAATGCAGCAGAGTCCTGCTGACAGTGCTGCTTCCGGTATTGCTGATGCTGCTTTATCAGAAAGCACTGCTTCCAGCTCTTGGGGTGACCGATAACGGTCCGAAAGAGGCGCTTTCTATTCCATTTCAGCAGACGGCCCGTTACGTAAGAGATTATGGATATGAGATTTCCGAGGAAGATGCGGAGATTATTTCCAGAGTGCTGGATTATGACAATCTGGCAGAGAAATATGATCCCCTTACCTCTGATCCGGTCAAATATACGTACCATGCGGAGACGACGGAAGATCTGGTTGACTATTTTGGCCTCTGGTTCCGGCAGCTTCTGAAACATCCAGGCAATGCGGTGGAAGCTACCATGAACAATGCCTACGGGTGGTTCTATCAGGAAGGATATGCCCAGAACTATATGATGACTTCCAAGATCGAAGGGCAGGATGTGCGCTGGGAGATCATGCAGCCGGCAAAACTGGCAGGTGTCCGGCAGGTCATGGAGCGTGTGGCCAAATGGCTTTCCCGTGTTCCGGTAGTAAACTGGTTTGAAAATGCGGGAATTGTGTCATGGCTTACCATACTGTTCACTGCTTTTCTGGTCGGAGCAAGGAGAAAGCGGTATCTGCTTTCCATGGCGCCGGTTCTGACGGCACTGCTGGTATGTATTGCAGCGCCTACCTTCAATTATCAGATGCGGTATATTATGCCGATCATGTTCTGTGTGCCGTTCTATGCGGCCATGGCCGTGCAGGCATTACGAGAGAAATAAAAAAACCGGGATTTCTGCTGATCTTTGCAGCCGAAATTCCGGTCTTTTTGCGTCATGAGGATTTATTTTTCTTCGACGATCTGGAAGACGAAGAATTTTAAATAATAACTTTCATCCGCTGCCCACAGGATCGGGTGGTCCGGTGCCTGGGTGCGGAATTCTACCTGGCGGAGACGTTTATGGGTGGCTTTGGCAGCTTCCTTTACGGTTTTCGCCAGCAGTTCCTGGGTCATGAAGTGAGAGCAGGAGCAGGTGGCGAAGTAGCCGCCGTCTTTGACCAGTTTGAGACCTTTCATATTGATCTCCCGGTAGCCTTTGATGGCATTTTTGGTAGCCTCTCTGGACTTGGTGAAAGCAGGCGGGTCCAGAATGACCACGTCATATTTTTCACCGGCTGCGGCAAGCTTCGGAAGCTCGTCCAACACGTTGGCACAGCGGAAATGCACCGTATCCTGCAGGCCGTTCAGACGGGCGTTGGCTTCAGCCTGGGAAACCGCGTACTCGGAAATATCAAGTCCGGTGACGTCGCTGGCTCCGGCAATACCGGCATTCAGTGCGAAGGTGCCCATATGGGTGAAGCAGTCCAGTACCTTTTTGCCTTTGCAGATGCGCTGCATGGCAAGGCGGTTGTATTTCTGATCCAGGAAAAATCCGGTCTTCTGGCCATTTGCCACATCCACCAGATAGTGAACGCCATTTTCAGTGATTTCTACGGTCGTGTCAAATTCTTCCCCGATAAATCCTTTTACTTTTGGCAGGCCTTCCTTGGTGCGTTCGTTGGCGTCGCTGCGCTCATAGACGCCGCGGATGGTGATGCCATCCTCGGCCAGCAGTTCTTTTAAGATCGTTACAATCTCCTCTTTAAACGCTTCCATGCCAAGAGCCAGGCACTCCACAACCAGCACATCTTCATATTTATCGATGACCAGTCCGGGCAGGAAATCCGCCTCGCCGAAAATAATCCGGCAGGAGGAAGTGTCCACGGTGGTTTTGCGGTATTCCCATGCATTTTTCACCCGCATGGTTAAGAAAGCGTGGTCAATTTCCTGATCGGCTTTTCTTGTCATCATGCGGATGCGGATTTTTGAATTCTGGTTAATAAATCCGCTTCCCATAGGGTAGCCGTCAAAATCGTGAACCGTGACCAGATCCCCGTTTTTAAACCGTCCGGTGATGGTATCTATTTCGTTATCAAAAATCCAGGCGCCGCCGGACTTGATGGTACGGCCCTCGCCCTTTTTCAGCGTTACAATCGTATGATACATAAATTCCTCTTTCTGAGTTGCTTTTTGCAGCTTTTGTATTATATAAACTTGTTTTTTAGTTTAGCGGTTATAAAAAGCAGTGTCAAGAGGTATAAGGCGTGGAAAATGGGCCATACTCTTGTTGAAGGATAGATTGCAAGTGACTGGACGGCGGAAGTGATAGCCTGTGAAGGGAACGTCCGCAGTCCCGGTACTTCATGAGAACGAGCAATCAGCGATGTTCGAATGTTAGTACCGCTGGATCGAGGACTTAGCGAGAGCGGTTCCTCTTCACAGCCTGTCACTTCCAACTGTCCAGTTAATAGGGATTAGCAGAAAGGAGCCTATATGGAATTTGACCAATTAGAAGAGAGCGACCGGATGAAATATGAGATTGCAGAGGAGCTGGGATTGTTGGAAAAGGTACAGAAAGGCGGCTGGAAATCGTTATCGTCCAGGGAGACGGGAAGGATCGGCGGCATCTTAAGCACCAGACGAAAAGCACAGGCGAAAAAAGAAAGACCGGAACAGGCATAACACCTGCTCCGGTATGAACAGCAGACGGATTAAATGCGGATGGGTGCTTTGTAATCAGCGCCCAGCATCTGTTTTTTCTTCTCCTGGAATTCCCAGAAATAATTTTCTTCCACGTCAGACCAGGAGTGGGTGGCACGGTCATAGACCTGCAGAAATCCCTCCAGTTCCGGATGCTGGCGCACGGTGTTGTTGAGATATTCTTCTCCGGTCATGGGATTGATTTCACCTGCCGGGCGGACACGACGGAAGGCTTCCGGAATCTGGAAGGTAATGTGGTCGCCGTTTTCGAGAGTCCGGTCGATGGTTTTCTCGGCATCGGCAGAGGAGTCCTGTTGAACGCTGGATTCCGGCTGCACATGGCCGGACAATGGCGCAGCTTCTGACTGCATAAAATCCGCCTGCATTTGGTCAGGCTGAGTTACAGGCGGAACGCCAGGTGCAGGTGCCACATGGGGCGGCAGCTCTCTGGCAGCCTTGGGCCATGCGTATTCGGAAGCTGCGGTGTCAGCAGGCTCCAGCCGGATGGATACCCGATAGCCAAGAAGTCCCGCGATGGTGTACATATCCTGCTCAGGAAAATTATCCCGCTTGAGCCGCTGGGTCAGATTCTGCCGGGACATAGGTTGTCCGGTAGACTGAGTGTAGAGATCTGCCAGATCTTTGATGGTCATGTGTTTTCTGTTCAGCAGTATTTTAATCTGTTCGCCAAATGATAGTTCCATAAGGTCCTCCTTCTTTCGGGTGTATAGTCTGTGGATATGATTATAATATAAATATCTTGTCATGTAAATTAAAAAGTTTCTTAAGATAGACAAATTTGAAGAATGAAAAATCGTAAAAAATCAAACCAAATTCATAAGGATGCAGGTATAAAATCCTATCAATATACTGTAGAATACAATCAGACAGAATAGGAAGGCAACTTGGGAGGTTCGTAATGATGAAATTTCAGATTCAGTTAAATTCGATAGAGGATGCGATCCGCGTGGTGAATCACCTGGAGCAGTATGAGCAGCCGGTGAACGCAAAAATTGGAAGTTATATGGTAGATGCAACATCCCTGATGGGATTGATCAGTATGGGGCTTGGAAAGAAAGTCGAGCTTTTGGTACATGGGGATGTAACCGAAAATTTTCATCAGATGATTCATGAATTTCAGTAACGCATAGACTGAAAGAAAAAGGAATTTTTCACATGAACAGTCAGAAAGCAGGCAATGATCTGAACCTAGCGCTGGATGCCACGGAAGAGGAACGGGAGCGATCCCTGAACCTGAACGTGGGATACGACAGGAAAGACAGAACATGGGAATTGATTGTCAAATATTCCGGCAGCCTGGAGCGGATTGCTTCAGATGCCGTGCAGGTGACAGAATTATCCAATGAATATGCAATTTTAAAAGTACGGGAGCCACTGGTGGAGACACTGGCGGCTCTTCCTGAAATTGAATATATTGAGAAACCGCACCGCCTGTATTTCCAGCGGGAAAATGGAAAGAGGGTGTCCTGTGTAAATCCTGTGCAGAGAGCACCCTTATCGTTGACCGGAAAAGGCGTGCTGGCAGCAGTGTTGGATTCCGGTGTGGACTATACCCATCCGGAATTCCGGAATGAGGACGGAACAACCCGGATCGCGGCATACTGGGATCAGACAGGGAGTGGAACATCGCCGGAGGGATCGGCGCGGGCAGCAGGGGAGCCGCCCGAGGGCTTTTATGAGGGCATGGAATATACAAGGGCGCAGATAAATGAGGCACTGCAGTCCGGAAACAGACTTCCTGTCAGTGATGGCAGCGGACACGGAACAGGTGTGGCAGCCATTGTGGCAGGAAATGGAGGCATTGCGCCGGACAGTGAGCTTCTGGTGGTAAAGCTTGGCATTCCCGGGGAGACCGGATTTCCCAGAACTACAGAACTCATGGAAGGGCTGGATTATGTGCTTCGTAAGGCGCTGGAGTACCGGATGCCGGTGGCCGTAAATATCAGCTTTGGAAACACGTATGGTTCACACCGGGGAACCAGTCTTCTGGAAACATATCTTGATGATATGAGCAGCCGCTGGAAAAATGTGATCTGTATCGGAAGTGGAAATGAAGGAAACAGAGCCGGACATACGGCGGGAAATTTAACCGGAGTGCGGGAGCAGCTGGTGGAACTGACGGTGGCCGCCTACGAACCGGCATTGAGCATACAAATATGGAAAAATTACGTGGATCGATTTCGGATCTATCTGACAGCACCGGATGGAACGACAGTCGGTCCTTTTTATGAACGCCCGCCCGCTCAACGCTATCTGGCAGATAGAACGGAACTTCTGGTCTATTACGGAGAACCGGGTCCTTATAGTGTGGATCAGGAAATCTTTATAGAAATGATCCCACTTAGTGGATATGTGGATGCGGGAGTGTGGACGATCCGTCTGGTTTCGGAAGAAATTGTGGATGGAACCTGGCAAATGTGGCTGCCTGGCAGCGCGGCTCTGGGAACGGAGACCCGGTTCCTGCGCCCGGTGGAAGAGACAACGATTACCATTCCCTCCACGGCATCAAAAGTGGTGACTGTGGGAGCTTATGATGCCCTGACCAACACTTATGCAGATTTTTCCGGCCGTGGCGGTAAAAATGGAATCCAGAAGCCGGATCTTGTGGCGCCGGGGGTGGAGATCCTGACCGCCGCACCCGGCGGCGGATACGCCCGCCAGACCGGTACTTCCTTCGCCGTTCCTTTCGTCACTGGTGCAGCTGCCCTGCTCATGCAGTATGGAATTGTTGATGGGAATGATCCGTATCTTTATGGAGAAAAAGTGAAGGCATATCTCCGCCGCGGCGCAGCACCCCTGCCGGGGCTCAGAGAGTATCCCGATGAACGGGTGGGGTACGGGACATTATGTGCAGCACAAAGTTTCCCCGAATAAAGTGGTCGAATTCGACCACTTTATCGTTTCCGGCATACGCAGAAATGACAGACACTTCCTACGCCTTCTTCTCTCATAGGACAGAAATACAATGTGGTATTGTCCTTTTGCACTGCCGTATAATGCACAGCCTCCTGAGGATGCAGCGGCAGCTGGCAGACAAAGCAGAGATAGATACAGGGAAGGATAATCCATTTCCAGCTTTCCGGGTGATCGGCCATATAGGTTCCCAGATAGGCTTTCAGCATATTTTTAAGGGCTGCGACCTGAGAGGAAGAAACTTCTCCTTCCGGAATATCCGTTCGGCCCATGATTTCCAGCATGGTGCGGCGGTTATACTGGCTGATATGAGCAATGGTGTTATTTGTCAGTTTTTCATATTCTTCTGCGGTGATGGCAGATTTTAACTGTTCTAATAAAGTGGATATTTTCATAAGTGATTCTCCTGCAAAAATTATAGGGCTGATAAGGTAAACTGTAAAGAAAATTCTCTTGACTTAAACCTGACTTCAAGTTTTACAATAAATATAACTGAAAAGAAAAACGGAGGAGAAGCTATGTGTAATTGTAAAGCAGTTCCGGGAACTGGAGGAGAGAAATATATTCCATATGAGAAACGTACAGGAGAAGAGTCCGTTGTTTACTTTACCAGAGATCTTTCCGCAGAGGGCCTGAGAAAGATTTATGCGAAAGTCAGTGAGCATCTGAATGGAAAAATCGCAGTAAAGCTTCACACAGGAGAGAAACACGGCCCGAACATCATTCCGGGACCGTGGGTAGAGGCTTTGGTCAAAAATGATATTCCGGATGGAACCATTGTAGAGACCAACACCTATTATGAGGGCGACCGTTATACCACAGAGCAGCATCGTGAGACGCTGAAGGTCAATGGCTGGACATTCTGTCCGGTAGACATTATGGATGAGAACGGAACCATGATGCTTCCGGTAAAAGACGGAAAATGGTTTACCGAGATGAGCGTAGGAAAAGATCTGGTAAATTATGATTCCTTCCTGGCACTGACTCATTTCAAAGGACATACCATGGGCGGTTTCGGCGGATCCAATAAGAATATCGGCATTGGCTGTGCAGACGGCCGCATCGGTAAGAAAATGATCCATACAGCAGAAGGTTCTGACAATATGTGGAGTATTGCCGAAGAAGAGCTGATGGAGCGTATCACCGAGTCCACCAAAGCAACCGTTGATCATTTTGCAGGACATATCGCATATATTAATGTGCTGAGAAATATGTCCGTATCCTGCGACTGTGAAGGTGTGGCAGCAGCACCGGTAGTTACCCCGAATATCGGAATCGTGGCATCTGTTGATATTCTGGCAGCCGACCAGGCATCTGTTGACCTGGTATATGCGCTGAAGGAAGAAGATCATCATGATCTGGTCGAGAGAATGGAGACCCGTCACGGTCTGTGCCAGCTTTCTTACATGAAAGAAATGGGCATGGGAAATGACAGATATCATCTCATCGATATTGACCATGAGGATAAAGAAATCAAACCGGCAGAAGCAGTAGAAGGTGTTGTTCCTTTCGAAGCATAATCTGCAAAAAGGAAAGTCTGTAAAGAGAGAGTGCAGCCGCATTCTCTCTTTTTTTGAGCATATTTTTATGTTACACTGACTGCAGAAGAAAATGCGGGAGTACAAAAAGATGGCAAAGAAAAATCTGAAAAAAACAAAGAGTAAAATTGTATCAGCCGCCTGGAAATTATTTTATGAACAGGGCTATGAAGATACGACCATAGAGGAAATCATCGAGGAGTCCGGCACTTCTAAAGGATCCTTTTATCATTACTTTGAGGGAAAGGATGCCCTTTTGAGTTCACTGGCCTATATGATGGATGAAAAATACGAGGAGTTGGAGCCGCAGATCGGGGAAAATGAGAACAGCTATGATGTGCTGCTGTATCTGAACCGGGAGCTTCTGACCATGATTGAAGAGACCATTAACATCGAACTGCTTGCACGGCTGTATTCCACCCAACTGACCACCCATGGAGACCGGCCGCTGCTGGATCATGGAAGAACTTACTATAAACTTCTGCGGAAAATTATTTCCAGAGGACGCGAGCGGAGAGAATTGAGACAGGATATGAGTGTCAGTGAGATGGTGCGCTATTATGCCATGTGCGAGCGGGCGCTGCTCTACGAATGGTGCCTGCGGAAAGGGGAATATTCCCTGTCAGAAGAGGCAGAGCGCAAATTTCCCATGATGATCCAGAGTCTGATTTAGACGAAATACTAGAATGGATTCTATACTAAACTCTGTATTGTATCCCATTACTGATTGTGATAGAATGCATGAAAAGTGTGAAAACAAAAGGTTTTTTCACGGACGAAAACCAGAACGAGAGGGAGAATGAAAAATGAATACAGTACAGATCCTTATGCTGGCGACCATTTTGGTCTATCTGGCAGCAATGGTATGGATTGGAGCAATCCTTTCCGGAAAGAACCATACCACAGATGATTTCTATCTTGGAGGTCGTAAATTGGGACCGTTTGTGACGGCTATGAGTGCAGAAGCATCGGACATGAGCAGCTGGCTCCTCATGGGACTGCCGGGAGTTGCCTATCTGACCGGAACGGCAGATGCGGCATGGACGGCCATCGGCCTTGCCATCGGAACCTATGTAAACTGGCTGGTAGTGGCACAGAGACTTCGTCATTATACCCATGTTTGCAGAAATTCCACCACTCTGCCGTTGTTTTTCTCCAACCGTTATCGTGATGATAAGAGAATCCTTTCCGTCATTGCAGCAGTGTTGATTATTATTTTCTTTGTACCATATACGGCATCCGGATTTGCAGCCTGCGGAAAGCTGTTTTCCAATCTGTTCGGTGTCAATTATCTTCCGGCCATGATCATCAGTGCCATTGTCATTGTGGCGTACACGACTTTGGGCGGATTCCTGGCAGCAAGTACTACAGACTTTGTGCAGAGTATCGTCATGACGCTGGCAATTGTCGTGGTATTTGGATTTGGAATCAGCAAGGTAGGAAGCTTCGATGCTGTTATGGAAAACGCAAAATCCATGGCAGGATACTTCAGCCTGACCCAAATCTATGATCCGGCAACCGATTCCGCAGCACCCTACGGATTGCTGACAATTTTCTCCATGCTGGCATGGGGGCTGGGATACTTCGGAATGCCGCACGTACTGCTTCGTTTCATGGCAATCGAAGATGCAAGGAAACTGAAGCTTTCCAGAAGAGTAGCAACCGTCTGGGTAGTCATTTCCATGGTGATCGCCGTATTCATCGGTGTAGTAGGAAATGCCATGACAAAAGTGGGAGCGATTCCGGTACTGGATGACCCGGAGACCATTATCCTGGTGGTGGCAGATGTGATTTCCAGACATGGTTGCCTGGCAGCAATTGTGGCGGGACTGATCCTGGCAGGTATTCTGGCAGCCACCATGTCCACTGCAGATTCCCAGCTTCTGGCGGCCTCCTCCAGTGCTTCACAGAATATACTGAAGGAAGTATTTGTGAAGGACATGAGCGAGAAGACGGGAATGGTGATCGCACGTGTGACGGTTCTGGTGATTGCAGTCATTGCCATGTTTATTGCAAGGAATTCTGACAGCTCCGTATTCCAGATTGTGTCCTTTGCATGGGCCGGTTTTGGCGCGTCCTTTGGACCATTGGTACTGATGGCACTGTTCTGGAAGCGTTCTACCCTGCAGGGGGCTTTTTGCGGAATGGTTTGCGGCGGTGCGATGGTATTTATCTGGAAATTCCTGGTCCGGCCCATGGGTGGTTTGCTTGGTATCTATGAGTTGCTTCCGGCTTTCCTGGTTGGACTGGCAGTGAATGTGATCGTCAGCCTGCTGACACCGGAGCCTTCTAAGGAAATTCAGGATGAGTTCGACAAGGTTGCGGCAATGAAATAAAAATCCCGCATTTCGTCGGTGTGGCGTATCTGCCAAAAAGAGAAGAGCCCGGATCCGGATGGATTCGGGCTCTTCCCATATGTAGGAGTGATATCAGACGGTATGGAATTTGGCAATATATACCGGATACGTCTCTGTACCCTTCATTTCCTTTCCGGCTGTCACGGTAACATTTTTATCGGTGATCAGGTATTCGATATCGGCGCCTGCCTCTACCACTGTGTCCTGCAGAAGAATGCAGTTCTTAACCTTGGCACCCTTGGCAATCTTAACACCTCTGGAGAGAATACTGTTCTCTACTTCTCCTTCGATGAGGCATCCGTCTGCAACCATAACGTTGCGTGCTGCAGCGCCCTCTACATAACGGGTCGGTGTATCGTCACGGACCTTGGTGTAGATGGGAGACGGGGAGAAGAGCGCATCCAGATTATAATCATCCAGAAGCTTCATGTTCTCTTCAAAATAGGTTTTGATGCTGGAAATGCATGCTACATAGCCATCGTACTTATATCCACGGATGTTCAGTTTGTTCAGCTGCGGAATCAGTACATCGCGCTCCAGCCATTCTTTGCCGAGCAGGGATGCTTCGGTGATCAGCTCAATCAGAAGTTCCCTCTCTAATACAATAATGTTCAGTGAGAAATTCTGGATGCCTTCTTCTTTGGGGTTTACATAAATTTTGTTAACCTTGTCGCCATCCAGACCGAGGGTATAGTAATATCCTTTGGAATCATCGCGGACTTTGCGGAATCCCTCAGGAATTTCCTGCTCACGGTATACCATGGTGATATCAGCACCGCTCTCGATATGGGAGTTAACCAGCTTATTAAAATCAAAATTAACTGCAATATGGCAATCTGCTAAAATTACATATTTTTTCTTCTGGTCCCTTAAAAATCCGAGAACATTGGCAAGGGCGCCTGCACGTCCGCGGTATGGCTTGGAAGACTTGTCCGCATATGGCGGAAAGATCTTCAGACCGCCGTTTTTACGAACCAGATCCCAAGAACGGCCGGAACCAAGATGGTCGATGACAGACTGATAATTGTTATTTACGATAGCAGCTACGGTATCAATACCGCAGTTGGACATGCTGGACAGCATGAAATCGAGCATGCGGTATCTGCTGGCGAAAGGAATGGATCCCATCAGACGGACATTTACGAGATCAGGGACAAAGGTATCATAGCTGTTTGGAAAAATAATTCCCAGAGTATTTAAATTAGCATTTACCATTCTTCTGCACCACCTTCTACATTTTTGCTTATCATGGCATTCGGCCCGATGACGGCTCCTTCACCGATGGTCACACCGGAACCGATGGTGGCAACTCCCTTTTCGTCGCCCTCCGGCATGGCACCTACCACAGCATTTTCGCCGATGGTCACATTCTCTGCCACAATACAGTGGCGGACGACTGCGCCGCTCGCGATGGTTGTGCCTCCCATAATAACGGCATCTTCTACCACGGCACCTTCCGCTACCTTTACACCGGCAAACAGGACGGAATGCTTCACCGTGCCTTTGATACGGCATCCGTCGGTGATCATGGAATCATGGATATCGGCAGATGGGCTGATCTTGTGACCAGTCATACCACTGTTGCGGCTGTAGATCTTCCAGTTATCATCAAAGAGGTTGATGCCGCTGTGCTCCGGATCCAGTACCTCCATGTTTGCTTCCCAAAGGGAAGAGATGGTTCCTACGTCCTTCCAGTAGCCGCTGAAATGATAAGCGTACATCTTACGGTTATCCCGGAGCAGATTCGGGATGATATTATTTCCGAAGTCATTTTCGGAATTCGGATCCTGCTCATCCTCTTCCAGATATTTACGAAGAATATCCCAGTTGAAGATGTAGATACCCATGGAAGCCAGATTGGACTTCGGGTTCTTCGGTTTCTCCTGGAACTCCAGAATACGGTCGTTTTCGTCGGCCACCATCAGACCGAAACGGGAAGCGTCGTCCCACGGTACTTCCATAACAGCGACGCTGAATTCTGCACCCTTTTCTTTATGGAAGCGAAGGAAGTCGCTGTAGTCCTGCTTACAGATCTGGTCACCGGAAAGGATGATCACATACTGCGGATCATAGCGCTCGATAAATGAAATATTCTGGTAAATGGCATTTGCTGTGCCCTTGTACCAGTCCGACCCGGATGCCTTCTGATACGGTGGCAGTACATGCACGCCTCCGTAAAGTCTGTCCAGATCCCACGGCTGTCCGTTGCCGATGTATTCGTTCAGTACCAATGGCTGATACTGGGTAAGGATACCGACGGTATCAATACCGGAATTGACGCAGTTAGAAAGCGGAAAATCTATGATACGGTATTTTCCACCGAATGGAACCGCTGGTTTTGCAAGCTTCTGGGTCAGTGCATACAGTCTGGAACCCTGACCTCCGGCCAGAAGCATTGCAATCATTTCTTTTGCCATAACATTCCCCTCCTGAAGAATTCTATATGATATATAATTTTACTATATTTTCTGCAAAAATGGTAGGGTTTTTGTGCAAAATATTTGTAATATTTCTACGAAGATTCGACAGGGAAATGTTAAGTTACTGTTCAGACAGCAGCCAGACACTTGCTGTCAGGCTGCGTAAGAACTTGATTCAGGGGTGAGCAGGCTCCTTTTGCGAAGCAAAACTTTAAATGAGCCTGCGAATCGTTACTGGAACGAGGTACGAGTGAACAGTAACGATGTTAATGTCCGGTTAAGAAAAGGAAGAGATGGTTAACGGGCGGTTAAGATCAGGCAAAAGTCGTAGATGCGGAGAACGGATTGTGCTATGATGCCGTCAAATTCATAGAGAAAAGAGGATGGCATCATGCAGAGCTTGTTAAGTATGTTTCTGGTAGCACTTATGGTAATCGTGGGAGGTATTCCTTCCCTTTATATTCTGATCAGTCTGCCGGTAATTCTGGTGCAGAAGTTTTACAGAAAAGTAAAATACGGAACGTCTGTGTGGAACTAGACATCGGGGAAGGACTTTGGCGACAGAGCCCTTCCTTTTTTATTACGGGAAACCTGATTGACACTTTCCGGGGGCTGGGCTATGATAACAGAAGGAAAAAGAAAACTGAAATGGAGAGATGGAAGGCTGTGTGGAAGAATCTATCAATCACAGCAGGAATCCTGGCGGCAGCCTCCGGATTTGCCCTGCTGCTCAACCTGTTTGTCAGATCTGACAGTCATGTGCCGCTGCTGTTTGTGATGGCAATTCTGTTTATTTCCCGGTTTACGGAAGGGTATATTTACGGAATTGTGGCATCTGTTGCAGCGGTCATTGAAGTCAATTATATTTTCACCTACCCGTATTTTGAATTTAACTTTACGATTACCGGGTATCCGCTGACCTTTGTGGCGATGCTGGCAGTCTCTTTGAGCGTCAGTACCCTGATGACACAGATCAAACAGCAGGAGCAGATCCGGCTGGAGGTAGAGAAGGAGAAAATGCGGGCCAACCTTATGCGTGCAGTATCCCATGATATCCGGACTCCGCTGACTTCTATTATGGGTTCTGCATCCGGTATTATTGAAAATCATAAGGTACTTTCCGAGGAAAAGCAGCTGGAGCTGCTGCATGATATTAAGGAAGAGGCTCAGTGGCTGATTCGGATTGTGGAAAATCTTCTGTCGGTTACCCGGATGAGCGGGGAAAATACCAAACTGAATACGGAAGAGGAGGTGGCGGAGGAGATCATCAGCAGTGCAGTGATGAAATTCTGCAAGCGTTTTCCGGATGAGAAAGTAGAAGTGAAAATGCCGGAGGAAATGCTTTTGGTTCCCATGGACGGCGTGCTCATTGAGCAGGTGCTGGTAAATATTCTGGAAAATTCCGTACTGCATGGAAAGACGGTATCGCTGATCCGGATTATTGTGACCCACGAACCGAGAAAAATGATCGTGTCCGTGGAGGATGACGGACAGGGGATTAAGGAGAGCGTGCTTCCGGTCATGTTTGAAGGAAAATTATCTTCGGAGGACGGGGAGGAGTATGATTCCAAGAGGAATATGGGAATCGGACTTTCTGTATGTAAGAGCATTGTGAGCGCCCATAAAGGTGGGATGAAGGCGGAAAACAGAAAAGAAGGCGGAGCCAGAGTTATGTTCTGGCTGCCCATGGAGGAGGACGGAACAGATGGATATTAAAGACCGCGTATTGATTGTGGAAGATGATAAAAGTATCCGGAATTTTCTGAAGACAGTTCTGGAAGCCAATAATTTTGACGTGATTACGGCGGTAAACGGAGCGGACGCCTACAGTATGGTCACATCCCAGTGTCCGGATCTGGTGATTCTGGATCTGGGTCTTCCGGATATGGACGGCATGAAGATTCTGAAAGGAATCCGGGAATGGTCCGCCATGCCCATTCTGGTGGTTTCTGCCAGAAGTCATGAGCGGGATAAGGTAGAGGCTCTGGATGCAGGAGCGGATGATTACATTACCAAACCATTTGGTACATCGGAGCTGCTGGCCCGCGTGCGGACGGCTATCCGGCATGCGAGAGTGGCGTTCCTGACGCCGGAGGCTGGCAAGACCGGAATTTTCCGTTCCGGAGATCTGGCTATTGATTATGACAAGCACCGGGTTTATGTTCGTGAACAGGATGCGGGACTTACCCAGAATGAATTCCGTATCGTGAGCCTGCTTGGGAAATATGCGGGAAAGGTGCTGACCTATGATTTTATTATTAAGGAAATCTGGGGACCGAATATGCAGAATGACAATCGGATTCTACGTGTAAATATGGCAAATATCCGCCGGAAAATCGAGTTAAATCCGGCACAGCCCCAATACATTTTTACAGAAGTAGGAGTAGGATACCGGATGGCGGATTCGGATTAAACAGGAAATATGATGGACGAACAGAAGAAAAAAGAACTGGCGTTAGAGATTATTGAGCGCCTGCGAAAAGAATACCCGGATGCGGACTGCACGCTGGACTATGATGATGCCTGGAAGCTGCTGGTCAGCGTCCGTCTGGCTGCCCAGTGTACGGACGCCAGAGTAAATGTGGTAGTGGAAGATTTATATAAGAAATTTCCCGATGTGGATGCACTGGCGGCAGCGGATGTAGGCGAGATCGAGGAGATTGTCCGTCCTTGCGGTCTGGGAAAAAGTAAGGCAAGGGATATCAGCGCCTGTATGAAAATGCTGAAAGAAATCTATGGCGGCAAGGTGCCGGATGATTTTAACAAGCTGCTGGCACTTCCGGGCGTGGGAAGAAAGAGTGCCAATCTCATTATGGGAGACGTCTTTCACAAGCCTGCCATTGTCACGGATACCCACTGTATCCGTCTGGCAAACCGGATGGGGTTGGTGGACGGCATCAAAGATCCGAAGAAGGTGGAGATGGTATTGTGGAAACTGATTCCGCCGGAGGAGGGCAGCGATTTCTGCCACCGTCTGGTCAATCACGGAAGGGATGTCTGTACGGCGAGAACCAAACCTCATTGTGAAAAGTGCTGTCTCAGCGACATCTGTGCGAAGGCAGGAGTGGAAAATTAGAGAAAATGCAGGGTCAGGCTTGAAAGAGCTTGACCTTTTTTCATTTTCGCGTCAGTATAGAAAGGAAAAAATAGTTTGAGGAGCAAAGTAACATGTTTGTATTAAGAAAAATATACTGTCGTACATTTCAGTTGGCATTTCGTGCCGCGCTGCCATTTTTACCCTACCGGAATCCGGAAATCATTTCTTCTGATGCGGAGATTCCGGCGGTCTTAAGAAAGAACGGAATTCAGAAAGTCATGATTGTGACGGATGCGGGCATCCGGAAGCTGGGGCTTACTTCCTTTCTGGAGAAAACCCTGACAGAAGAAGGATTTGGATACTGTATCTATGACCGGACGGTGGCAAATCCCACCATCTGGAATGTGGAGGAGGCAAGAGAACTGTATCTGAAGGAAGGTGCACAGGCGCTCATTGCATTTGGCGGCGGTTCTTCCATGGACTGTGCCAAGGCAGCGGGAGCCAGAATTGCGAAACCGCATCAGAGCATCCGCCAGATGAAAGGGCTTCTGAAAGTACATAAGAAGCTGCCTCTGCTCATTGCCATTCCCACCACGGCGGGTACGGGAAGCGAGACCACGCTGGCAGCGGTCATTACAGACAGCGAGAAACATTATAAATATCCCATCAATGATTTCAGCCTGATTCCGCGGTATGCAGTCCTTGATTACCATGAGACCGTAGGACTGCCAAAAAGCATTACGGCGACCACGGGAATGGATGCACTGACCCACGCGGTGGAGGCTTATATCGGCGGTTCCACCACGAGAGAGACCCGGAAGATGGCGGAAAAAGCAGTCTATCTCATTCATCAGTATCTGAAACGCGCCTATGATGACGGCCATGACAAGGAAGCCAGAAAAGGAATGCTGAAAGCAGCTTACTATGCGGGTGTGGCATTTACCAAATCCTATGTAGGATATGTCCATGCGGCAGCCCATTCCCTGGGCGGCCAGTACGGAACACCCCACGGTCTTGCCAATGCGGTGATTCTTCCGGTGGTGCTTCGCATGTACGGATCCTCCTGTGAGAAACGGTTGGGGCGTCTGGCCCGGAGAACGGGAGTGGTGGAGAAGCATCTTGGCGACCACGAGGCAGCACAGCAGTTTATTGACTGGGTACAGGAAATGAATGATTCCATGGACATTCCGCGGACTCTGCCGGAGATTCAGGAAGAGGATATCCCGGTGATGGCAAAGCATGCGGATAAGGAAGGCAATCCGCTGTATCCGGTTCCTATGCTCATGAATCGGAAAGAATTGGAGATCATTTATAGGAAGGTAAAAGGTCAGGAGACAGAAAACTAATGGAGCAGAACAATATTCATATAGAAGAAATGGTAAAAAAGCAGCGGACATATTTTGCGGAAGGCCGGACGCTGAAGGTTGAGCAGAGAATCGAGGCGTTAAACAGACTTGAGCAGGGAATTTTAAACTGTGAGCAGGATCTCTACGCAGCGCTGAAAAAAGATCTGGGGAAATCCAGGGCGGAGAGTTACATGTGCGAGGTGGGTCTGACACTGTCCGAGCTTCGCTTTGTGAGAAAACATGTGCGGAAGTGGAGCCGGGAGAAACGGGTTCTCACACCGTTGGCCCAGTTCCATGCAAAAAGCTTTACGGTGCAGGAGCCTTACGGTGTGGTGCTGGTCATGTCGCCGTGGAATTATCCGGTGCTGCTCACACTGGAGCCGCTCATCGGGGCACTGGCAGCGGGTAACTGCTGCGTGCTCAAACCGTCTGCTTATTCTCCGGCTACCTCTGCAGTGATGAAGCGCATGATTGCGGAAACATTTCCGGAGGAGTACGTAACTGTTGTGGAGGGCGGACGGGAGGAAAATCAGAACCTCCTTTCCCAGAAATTTGACTACATCTTCTTTACCGGCGGCGTGCAGGTGGGAAAACTGGTCATGGAGAAGGCAGCTGCAAATCTCACTCCGGTGACGCTGGAGCTGGGAGGAAAGAGTCCCTGCATTATTGATAGAAGTGCGAACCTGAAGCTGGCGGCGAGAAGACTGGCTTTTGGAAAATATTTAAACTGCGGACAGACCTGCGTGGCGCCGGATTATGTGCTGGTACACGAGGCGGTGAAAGAAGAATTTTTAACCCTGCTGAAAGCGGAGATCCGTTCCATGTACGGAGAGGAACCACTGAAGAATCCAGATTACGGAAAAATGATCAACCGGAAACATTTTGACCGGGTGCTGGGCCTTATGAATCAGGAAAAGCTGATTCTGGGAGGAGAGAGCAATGTCGCATCCCTTCAGATTGCTCCGGCTGTCATGGATCAGGTGACGGAGGAAGACTCGGTCATGCAGGAAGAAATCTTCGGGCCGCTTCTGCCAATCCTGACACTGGGATCCATGGAAGAAGCCATTGCCTTTGTAAACCGCAGACCGAAACCGCTGGCGCTCTATCTCTTCACGGAGAATCGTGAGGTAGAGAAAAATGTGCTGGAATACACCTCCTTTGGCGGCGGCTGCATCAACGATACCATCATCCATCTGGCAACTTCCCGGATGGGCTTTGGCGGTGTCGGCAACAGCGGCATGGGATCCTATCACGGAAAGAAGAGTTTTGAGACCTTCAGTCATGAGAAGAGCATCGTGAAAAAGTATACCTGGATTGACCTGCCTATGCGGTATCAGCCCTATACCGGATGGAAGGAAAAACTGGTGCGGATGTTTGTAAAATAGAGGCTGCCATTGACAGACCTGCCATTTCAAGGGTATGATGAAAAGTACGTATATGAAAAAGAAATGGAGAATAGAAGATAAATGCTGAATCAGTTTTCAAGAACAGAACTTTTGCTTGGAAAAGATAATATGGAACGCTTGGCAAATGCCAGAGTAGCAGTTTTTGGTATCGGCGGTGTAGGCGGATATACCGTGGAAGCGCTGGCGAGAAGCGGCGTAGGTACGCTGGATCTTATTGACGATGACAAGGTGTGCCTGACCAATGTCAACCGCCAGATTTTAGCTACCCGCAGTACGGTAGGAAAATACAAAGTAGATGTGGCAAAGGACCGCATTCTGGACATTAACCCGCATGCGGTGGTAAATACCTACAAGACATTCTACATGCCTAATACGGCAGATCAGTTTGATTTCAGCCAGTATGATTATGTGGTGGACGCCATTGATACGGTGACCGGAAAAATCCAGCTGGTGGAGCAGGCCAATGCCTGCGGCGTGCCGATTATCAGCTCCATGGGAGCTGGCAACAAGCTGGATGCGTCTGCTTTTGAAGTGGCTGACATTTACAAAACCTCTGTGTGCCCGCTGGCAAAAGTCATGCGCCGGGAACTGAAGAAGAGAAGAATCCGCCATCTGAAAGTGGTATATTCCAAAGAGCAGCCATTGGAGCCGATCGATGATATGGCTATCAGCTGCAGACAGCACTGCATCTGCCCGCCGGGAGCAGTCAGAAAATGTACCGAGCGCCGGGCGATTCCGGGAAGTACCGCATTTGTACCGTCTGTAGTCGGCCTCATCATTGCCGGAGAAGTAGTAAAGGATCTAACCGTGAACCGGAAGGAAAAAGCACCGAAGAAACCGGAGACCGCTGTAGCAGGAGGTCAGGAATGAAAGTAATTACCATAGAAGAACTGGAAAAACTGGCTCCCGGGGAAGCCACCGTTGTGGATGTACGCCCGGGGGAGGAATTTCAGAGAGGAACCTTTGAGGGAGCCATCAACATTCCCATGAAGGAATTTGCAGACCGGATGGACGAGATTCCCAAAGACAAGCCGGTCTATCTGCTCTGCCACACCGGAGAGCGGAGCGTGGAATATGTGGATCTTCTGAATCTGTCCGGCTACGATGCAGGAAATGTGGAGGGTGGTTACCGTGCATTCCTGCGCCTGCAGCTGGGAAGATTTATTTCTGAAGAAGATATCATGAAGGAGAAGACCAAGGAGATCGAGCGGAGCCTGATTAAGAAATTCCGGAAAACGATCTGGAGAAGCTTTACCAAAGCTGTCCAGAAATACGATCTCATCCAGCCGGGTGATAAAATCGCGGTCTGTATTTCCGGAGGCAAGGATTCCATGCTCATGGCGAAGCTGTTACAGGAACTGCAGCGTCATGGGAAATATCCTTTCGAGCTGGTATTTCTGGTGATGAATCCGGGCTACAATGCCGATAACTGGAAAATTATTCAGGACAACGCAAAGCTTCTGGGCATTCCGCTGACCGTCTTTGAGAGCGACATTTTCAATATCGTGGCGGATGTGGATAAGAATCCATGTTACCTGTGTGCCAGAATGAGAAGAGGATATCTTTATTCTCATGCAAAAGAGTTGGGCTGCAACAAGATTGCCTTGGGACATCATTTCGACGATGTGATTGAGACGGTGCTCATGGGTATGCTGTACAGCGGCAAGGTGGAGACCATGATGCCGAAGCTTCACAGCAAGAATTTTGAGGGCATGGAGCTGATCCGCCCCATGTATATGGTAAAAGAGGCGGATATCAAGGCATGGCGTGACTACCATCAGCTGCATTTCATCCAGTGTGCGTGCCGGTTCACCGAGAACTGCGCCACCTGTGGAGGAGCAAAGGGCTCCAAGCGGGATGAGATGAAGGAGCTGGTTGCAAAATTCCGTGAGACCAGCGACGTGATCGAGTATAATATTTTTAACAGTGTGCATAATGTCAACCTGCGTACCATCATCGGCTACCACAAGGACGACATGGAATATAATTTCCTAGATGACTATGACGATTGGGGGAAGGCAGGTCATGGAGAAAATAGCACAGAAGTTTCTGGGGAATCAGAATCTTAGGAAAGAAGAGTTTGTGGAGCTGATCCGCTGTGCGGACGATCCGGAGACGCGGGAGGCACTTGCAGAGCGCGCGGTGGAGATTCGGAAGAAATATTATGGGGATAAGGTCTACACCAGGGGGCTCATTGAGTTTACCAATTACTGTAAAAATAACTGCTATTACTGCGGGATCCGCCGGGATAACCGGAATGCGAAGCGTTACCGTTTGACGGAGGAAGAAATTCTCGATTGCTGCAAAAATGGTTATGAGCTGGGATTCCGGACATTTGTACTGCAGGGAGGGGAAGATCCCTATTACACCGACGAACGGATGGAGCAGATCATCCGCAGGATGAAAGAACAGTACCCGGAGTGTGCAGTGACGCTGTCCATTGGAGAACGTTCTCTGGAGAGTTACCGGAGATTCCGGGAGGCCGGGGCAGACCGGTATCTTCTGCGTCACGAGACGGCGGATGAGGCCCATTACCGGTCCCTTCATCCGGAAGAAATGAGCCTTCAGAATCGGATGGAATGCCTCCGGAATCTGAAAGCCCTGGGCTATCAGGTAGGAGCAGGATTTATGGTGGGTTCACCCAATCAGACCGTAGAATGCCTGGCGGAGGATCTGTTGTTTTTGAAAGATCTGGAACCACAGATGGTGGGCATTGGCCCGTTCATTCCTCATCACGACACGGTATTTGCAAAAGAACCGTCAGGAAGCGTGGATTTGACGATCTACCTGTTATCTGTGATCCGGATACTGCTTCCGAAGGTACTTCTTCCGGCAACGACGGCCCTTGGAACCATGGATCCAAGAGGAAGAGAAAAGGGTCTTGCCGTGGGAGCCAATGTAGTGATGCCAAATCTGTCCCCGGTGAAGAACCGGAAACAATATGAACTCTACGATAATAAAATCTGTACAGGTGAGGAAGCGGCAGAGTGCCGCGGCTGCCTCTCCAGAAGAGTGGAAAGCGTGGGATATCACCTGGTCAGCGACCGTGGCGACGCAGTAGAATAACGAGTTTTGCCGGATCGGGACGTGGGTGGACAGCAATTAACGATTCGTGTGAGCCACGAAGGGAAAGCGAGGAGAATGTAATATGAAATTCACATATCCGGCAGTGATCGGAAAAGAAGAAAACGGTTCCTGGAAAGCAGTGCTTCCAGATCTGGCCTGTTGCGAGGCAGAGGCAGAGACGCTGGAAGAAGTCATCGAGAAAGCCAACGCAGCTCTCTATAACTGGATTGAACTGGAACTGTCAGAGGATGAGGTGGACCTTCCGCCCATCTCCGATCCAAGGGATCTTCAGAAACATCTGAAAGAAGGCCAGCAGGTAAGACAGATCTGCGTGAATATCCGTCTGTTTGATGGGTGGGATGAATAAAAGAATAAGCAGGTACCCCTTTGCCATAGAATGTCGAAGGGGTTTTTTATTTATTGTGCACAAAATACTATTTGCTATATTATGAATACTGATGAAAATGACAAAACTCATTGACACAACCAACGTAGGATGATAGGATATAACCATCAACCAACATAGTGAACCATGAAGAAAAGGAGGACTTTATGAAAATCAGGGGGTTAGCAATATTGCTTGCCACAGCAGTCGTGGGGGGCTGTCTTACAGGATGTGGAAGCACAGAGACTACAGCATCTGCGGATAATGATTACCAGAAGATTGAACTCGTAATGGCTGTGAATGGAACGGATATCCAGATCGACACCAAGGTAGCAGACAAATTTGCAGAACTTGTATCAGAAGCCTCGGACGGGAACGTGACAATTTCAGTATATCCGAACGATCAGCTTGCAGGGGGCAATGCATCAAAAGGAATTGAAATGATTGCGGGAGGCGGTGTTGATCTGGCAGCCTATGCGACCAGCGTACTGTCTGTCATAGACCGACAATTAGGTGTGGGTACACTTCCGTGGGTATTTAACAATTATCAGGAAGCAAGAGAGACCATAGACAGCACCGGTGGAGATTATTATGCAGAACGTTTGAGTACAAAAGGTCTGACCTATCTGGGATCCTTCCATAATGGATTCCGTCAGATCAGCAACAGTAAACATGAAGTGAAGACACCGGAAGACGTAAAGGGTTTGAAGATTCGTGTTCCGGGAAGTGAAGTTTATATGGGAGTCTTCCGGCAGTTCGGAGCAGATCCGGTAGCAATGAGTTGGAGTGAGGTATTTACAGCATTGCAGCAGGGAACCATTGATGGACAGGAAAATGGCGCCAGCATTACCGCATCTGCCAAAATGCCGGAGGTACAAAAGTATTTTACAGTATGGAATTATGTATATGACAGTGATTTGATTATTGCAAACTCCAAAGTCTGGGATAACCTGGAACCGGCAACCCAGGAGTTGCTGGCAGAGAAAGCAAAAGAAGCCTGTGAATGGGGAAGAAATCATCTGGAAGCAGAAGAAAAGCAGTTGTATGCATCCTTTGAAGCACAGGGAATGAAAGTCACAGAACTGACAGCAGAGGAACTGGAACCATTCAAGGAAGTAGTAAAAGACTTCAAAGCGCAGTTGATCGAGAGCTACGGTGAGGAAGCCTGCAATGCATTTGGAATTACCGCAGAATAAGGAGGTGCACAATGAAAATTTTAGATTGGCTTGAGGAAGGAATCTGTGCGGTTTGTATGGTCGTTATGACAGCCCTTACTTTTGCAAATGTAGTATCCAGACATGTATTCAGTGCATCATTTTCTTTTTCGGAAGAGATCACGACGTATCTGTTTGTATTATTAAGTTTGATGGGAACCGCAATTGCAGCAAAGAGGAAGGCTCACTTGGGTCTGACGGTTCTGACAGATGCTGTAAATCCGAAAGTGAGAAAAGCACTTCTCCTGATCGGTTATGCCATAGCTGTGATCTTTGCACTGGCAATCTTCTGGTTCGGTATTCTGATGGTAAAGAACCAGATCCTTCTTGGCCAGAAGACAGCAGCCATGCAGTGGCCGGAATGGATATATGGGTCTTTCGTACCCTTTGGCGCAATATTTGTAGTGATTCGTTTTGCACAGGCTTTTGTGGAAGAAGTCAAGGGTATTTCAGGGAAGGAGGAATAACCACATGATAGCAGCAGTTTTATTTGTTACCTTTGCGGTGTTGCTTCTGATCGGGGCACCGATTGCGGTTTGTCTGGGAGCATCCAGTATGCTGACCATGCTGATTCAGGGAGCAGGACGTCCTCTGGATGCAGTGATGAGCAGCCTGCCGATGATTGTATCGGCATCTACCAGTAAATTCGTATTACTCGCTATCCCGTTCTTTATTCTGGCGGGAAATATTATGGAAAAGGCAGGCATTTCTGAAAAGCTGATCAGGCTTGCAGAAACCTGCGTCGGACACCGGAAGGGCGGTATCGCCATTGTGTGTGTCATTGTATCCTGTTTCTTTGCCGCGATCTCAGGATCCGGTCCGGCAACAGTAGCAGCACTGGGAGTTATCCTTGTACCGGCCATGATCAAATCCGGATATTCACCATCATTTTCAGCTGCATTAATGGCAGCATCCGGAGCGATCGGAGTAATCATACCACCCTCCATTACTTTCGTTGTATACGGGTCGATTGCAGATACTTCCATTGGAAGCCTGTTTATCGCAGGACTTCTGCCAGGAATTCTGATGGGTGTTGCGTTTGCCATTACAGCATTGCTGATCGGTCGCAAATCAGATTTGAAATCGATGCCGAAGACCAGTGGCAAAGAAAAATGGGATGCATTCAAGGATGCTTTCTGGGGACTTATGATGCCGGTCATTATACTGGGAGGTATCTATGGAGGAATCTTTACTCCGACGGAAGCGGCAGCTGTGTCTGCAGTATACGGACTGTTTGTAGGAGTATTTGTATACCGCAAGATCAAACTGAAAGAGTTCTGGGCGATCCTCATCGATTCGGCTTCAACGACAGCAACGATCATGTTCATCACAGCGGCAGCCAGTCTGTTCGCCTATGTTCTGACCAGGGCAAAGTTGGATGTGGCCATCAGTAATGCACTGGAGGGAGCTACCGGAGGAAGCACGGTTGTATTCTTCATTATCGTGAACATTATCCTCTTGATCGCGGGATGTTTCCTGGATTCGACTTCCGCATTGTATATTTTCACACCATTGTTCGTACCGGTTGCACAGGCACTGGGGATTGACCTGATCCACCTTGGGGTGGTTATGATTGTGAACCTGGCAATCGGCTTGTTTACACCGCCGGTTGGAGTGAATCTCTATGTGGCATGTAACGTGGGCGGAGTAGATCTGAAAGAGATATCAAAGGCGATTCTGCCGGTTCTTGTTGCAGCACTGATCGTACTGATGATAGTTACCTACATACCGGCGATTTCATTGTTGTTAGTATAAGGAAGGAGCGTACATATTATGAAAAACGCAAATGTAAAAGAGCTGAAAAAAGAGTGTCTTGAGCTCAAGAAAAAAGTGATTCACATGATCCATACGGCACAGTCCGGACATCCGGGTGGATCACTTTCGGCAGCAGATTTTGTGACTGCGGCATACTTTAGTGAGATGAACATTGATCCGAAAAATCCACGGTGGGAAGACAGAGACCGATTTGTCCTTTCAAAAGGTCATGTATGCCCGATTCAGTATGCAGCACTTGCAGCTTTGGGATATTTTCCGGAATCTGAACTGGAGACTTTAAGAAAAGAAAATTCTATTCTTCAGGGACATCCTTCCATGAATAAATGTCCTGGTATTGACATCTCCACCGGCTCTCTCGGACAGGGACTGGCTTGCGGTGTCGGTATGGGTATCATGGCAAAGAGAGACAAGAAAGATTACAGAGTATTTGTGGTAGTCGGCGATGGTGAATGCCAGGAAGGTGAGATCTGGGAAGCAGCTCAGACCGCTAACAAATATCATCTGGACAATCTGATTGTATTTGTGGACAACAACAATCTTCAGCTTGACGGAATTACAGATGAAGTTATGCCGAATATTGATCTTGGGAAGAAATTCGAGGCATTCGGATTCGAAACCTATGAGATTGACGGAAATGATATGCAGCAGATTGTGGATACATTTGACAGAATCCGAATGACGAAAAATGGAAAACCGAAATGTATCTTTGGTCACACTGTAAAAGGGAAAGGCATCTCCTATATGGAAAATGAGTGCGGATGGCACGGAGTTGCACCGAACGATGAACAGTATGCACAGGCCATGAAAGAACTGGATGAACAACTTGCCAAACTGGCATAATCAGGTGGAAAAAAGGAGAGCAATATGAGCGAAGTAAAAAAAGCAACCAGAGATGGCTTTGGTGATGAGATCGTAGAACTTGGGAAAAAAGATAATGACATTTATGTGGTAGACGTAGATATTGGAAAATCCTGTAAAACCGGGAAATTTCGCGCAGAGCTGCCG
>CAVFMZ010000004.1:0-26003 GCA_963623675.1 Firmicutes bacterium CAG:176
AGGCACAGGCAGCGGCGGAGGCACAGGCAGCAGCGGAGGCACAGGCAGCGGCGGAGGCACAGGCAGCAGCGGAGGCACAGGCAGCGGCGGAAGCACAGGCGGCAGCAGAGGCACAGGCAGCAGCAGATGGAACACAGCCGGATGCGGCAGCTGATCCGAATACACAGCCGGCCCAGACACAGCCAAAAACTTCCGGAAAGAAGAAAATCAGTGAGCAGGTGAAAAAAGACATTGCCGATTCATTGGATGCCAATGTAAAAGATGCGATCATTAACGGCTATCTGAGCCTGTTGAATAAGGATTATATTTTAAAGGATGAGCTGGATCTTGACCTGACCAGTATTGGCGGCGGTCATCAGTTGGAGAGAAGAGCCGCAAAAGAGATTACCAGAATGGTAAGGGATGCGAAGAAGGATGGCGTGAACATCAATATTACTTCTTCTTACCGTACCTATGCAAAGCAGGTGACCTTATTTGAAAATAAAATCAGTCGTCTGGAGGCGGCCGGAAAAGCACATACGGCAGCGGTAAAAGAAGCAGGTACCGTGGTTGCGGTACCGGGTACCAGTGAACATCAGCTGGGACTGACGGTTGATTTTGTGACCAATACGTATAAAAAGCTGGATGAAGGCATCCGGAATACCAAGGAATATCAGTGGGTAGCAGAACATGGCTGGGAATACGGTTATGTGATCCGTTATCCGAGGGATAAGTCCGATATTACGGGTATTATTTCCGAACCGTGGCATCTCCGTTATGTGGGGATCCCGGCGGCAAAACTGATGACGGAGCAGAGCCTTTGCCTGGAAGAGTTTTTGGGGGTAGCATACGATGACCAGAGAGATGGAATTTCGAATGGAGCGGGATGGGCTAATACAGGTCGGTGACGCGGTAGCCCTGAAAGAAGATACTGCAAATACCATGGCGGGCGTTATGTTCTATTATACGATTAAAGACGCTATTGCCATGTCAAATAACACCAAGAAGCCGTTGAAACGGCTGGAAGGGACGGTAAAGTCCATAGAAGCCAATGAAAGTTACTGGACAGTGACCGTGGAGATTGAAGAATAATCTCGCATGGATACAGAATGTGTGTTAAGATAGAAGCATCAAAAGAGAAGAGGGAAATACGATATGCCAATCAGAATACAGAATGATTTGCCGGCAAAAGAAATACTGGAGAAGGAAAATATCTTCGTCATGGACGAGAGCAGAGCGCTGACGCAGGAAATCCGTCCGCTGAAGGTAGGAATCCTGAACCTGATGCCGCTGAAAGAAGATACAGAGCTTCAGCTGTTAAGAAGCTTTTCCAATACACCGCTGCAGGTGGATGTGACTTTTATTACGGTAAAAACCCATGAGTCCAAGAATACAGATAAGAGCCATCTGAATAAATTTTACCAGACCTTCGATGAAGTGCGGAAAAAGAGATTTGACGGACTCATCATTACCGGAGCTCCGGTAGAGCAGATGGAGTTTGAAGAGGTGGATTACTGGACGGAACTTCGTGAGATTTTCGCATGGTGTGAGTCTCATGTGACGTCTACCTTATATATCTGCTGGGGCGCACAGGCAGCGCTTCATTACTATTATGGTTTGGACAAAGTACTGCTTCCGCAGAAACTGTTCGGACTTTATACCCATCGTGTCATGAACCGGAAGGAGCCGTTAGTCAGAGGCTTTGATGATTATTTTGTGGCACCGCACTCCCGCCATACCACGATTCCGAAGGAAGCCATTGAGGCATGCAAAGATCTGAAGATTATGGCTGAATCCGATGAGGCAGGTGTTTTCCTGTGCATGGCCGAGAATGGTAAGAAGATCTTTGTTATGGGGCATCCGGAATATGACCGTGTTACCCTTGGAAAAGAGTACAAGAGAGATAAGGATAAAGGATTGGATATCCAGGTTCCGAAGAATTATTTCCCAAATGACGATGATACAGAGCGCCCGTCTCTTATGTGGAGAGCGCACGCCAACACCCTTTATACAAATTGGCTCAATTATTACGTCTATCAGCTCACCCCGTATGTATGGGAGGATGACAAGGAGTAAAAGGAGGATCTGCCATGGATGAAGAACGTCGCAATGAATATGGTTTCTGTCCGAAATGCGGAGCGGTCATGCAGAATGGAACCTGTCAGAGCTGTGGTTATGGAAAGAGGCTGAAAGCAGCTGCGGAATCCCGGAAGGAGTCTTATGAGAATGAGTCCAGGACTCCCAGGCAGGAGAGAAGACAGGGCATGTCAGCCGGCGGAAAAGCAGTGCTGGCCATCTGTATTGTCCTGGCAGTACTCTTTATTTTGTTTTTTGTCCTGATGATCTTTTCCATTGTCAGAACGACCGTATCCACCGTTACGGACAGTAACAGTCTGACTCAGGATTATTATGATTATTATAACGGCTACGGAAATGAAAATCCGGATTACGATTATTACAGCCAGTATGTACCGGATCCGGAAGACGACTATTATAAAGAACTGACAGATGCCACTGCAGAAGACCTGACATATCAGGTGGAATGGCGGCAGGAAAGCCGTTATCCGGATAATTCGGACGATACGGCTTATCTTTCTATTAATTATCCGGTCTTTACCGGGGAGAAACAGGAAGAACTGAACCAGATCAACAGCCAGGTGAAAGATATGGCAGACCGGTATGCAGACTACTATGAGTCTGATGGAGAAGTCGTCAGTGTCATGTCATATGTGACGCTGATGCAGGAAGACCGGCTCAGTGTAGTATGCCGCTATGAAGTGACCGGGAAAACGAAGATTTACCGGGTGGAGGCATTGACTTTTGACCGAACCACTGGAGAGCGGATTGACAATGATCAGCTGATCGAGGTGGATGACAGTCTTCCGACCAGATTCCGCGCTCAGAATGAAAAGCAGAACGGAAGCATTGATTTTCTGGATCAGCTGTCGGATGAAGATCTGATTGGTTATCTGACGGACGACGACAGCCGGTTTGCATTCCTGACACCGGTGGGAACGGAGATTGGCTTTAATTATGACGAGGGCTGGATCACCGTTACCATGAAAGAAAATACATTATAAAGGTGGTTGGAACATGATAGAACGAATTGATTTGTTTCATCTGCCTTTTTATAAAAAAGAAGCCTTCACCGGTTCTGACCGGGGCTTACGCTTCTGGATTGGAAAGACAGAGCTTCCGTCAGAGAAAGAAGACGAGGAAGGCGAGACAGTATTGCGTGCCATTCTGTGGCCGGAGCCTTTTGCACTGAAACATACGGAAGATGACAAAAAAATAACAAAAGATTTTCCATTTTCCGAAGAAGGACTGGATCAGATTTATGAGTGGGTTCTGGGAGAGGGAAGAGAGCAGATTATAAAAAAAGAAACGTAAACAGAGATCGAAAAATGGAAGGCAGATGCCTTCCATTTTTCATCGCAAACACATTTATACAACAAAAGGATATTTCCACTGTTGACTTTATGCTTGTATTTTATTATAGTTTTGTAGATAAGTAAAATTCATTATTTTCATTTTTGAAATGAAAATCATTCAAGGAGAAGGCTATGACGTTACTTTCATATCAGGTATTTATGGCAGTAGTGGAACAGGAGAGTTTTCAGAAAGCGGCACAGGCGCTGCAGCTGACGCCGTCAGCCATCAGCCACGCAGTGGCAGGCATGGAGGCAGAGCTGGGATCGACGCTTTTTATCAGAAGCAAGCAGGGGGTTTATCTGACTAATTATGGAAAAGAGCTGTTCCCTTACATTAAAAATGTGCTGAACAGTGACGAGTACCTGCATCAGGCGATTGCACAGTTCAACGGACTTCAGAAAGGTGTGGTAAGGATCGGGACATTCAGCAGTGCCTGTGTGGAGTGGATGCCACGTCTTCTGAAGAATTTTGAACGGGAATATCCTAACGTAAAGCTGGATATTTACCAGGGAACCTATGATGACGTCTATCAGTGGCTGAAAGACGGCGTGGTGGATCTGGGATTTCTCTCGGAGTCCAGTGTGGGAGAACTGGCCTGGGATCCTATCTATAAGGATCGGATTGTGTGTGCAGTGCCCAAGGGCTATCAGACAGAAAAGCCGGGCTGTGTGACCATTGAGGAACTGAAGCACCAACGCTTTGTCGTACAGCGGGAAGGCTGTGACGCGGATGTGAATAATGTGATTGCAAAATACGAGATTCCGGCAGACGGAGGAAGCCGGATTGTAGATGATATGTCAGCCATTGCCCTGGTCATGGGCGGCTATGGCGTCTATATGGTGCCGGAACTGGTAACGAGAAATATTCCGTTCCCGGTGGATGTCTATCCGCTGGAGGTGGAGGAATCCCGTACCATCGTGCTGGCCTATGCCAGATCTGATATACAGGCACCGGCGGTCAGCCGTGTGAGAGAATACATTCTGGAGCGGTTCCGGAATGGAATGGAACAAGGAGAGTAGACAAGCAGTATGCAGTATCGATATTTATTTTTTGATCTGGATGGAACTTTATGGGATTCCAGGGAAGGAATTACCAAAGCTGTCCGCTATGCGCTGGAGCAGATGGGATACGGTTCTCCGGATCTGAAAGACCTGTACAAATTCATTGGTCCGCCACTGACGGAAGCATTTCCGGAATATTACGGCATGACCATGGAACAGGCCAGAGAAGGGGCTACATATTTCCGGGAATATTTTACGAAGACAGGTATTTATCAGAACCGGCTGTTTGACGGTGTGCCGGAAATGCTGAAGACGCTGAAGGATGCGGGCAGAATTCTCTGCACAGCGTCCTCCAAACCGGAAGTCCACGTAAAAATTACGCTGGATTATTTTCATATTACGGATTGTTTTGACCATATCTGCGGCGCAACACTGGATGAGAGTCGGAGCGGGAAAAAGGAAGTATTAAAGGAACTGATTCGTCGGCTGGGACTTACGGAAGAGCAGCTTCATACGGAAGTACTGATGATCGGCGATCGGAAGCATGACGTACAGGGAGCGGCAGCTTTTGACATCCCGTGCCTGGGAACTTCCATGGGATTTGCACCGGAAGGAGAGCTGGAGGCAGCAGGGGCGCTGGCGATCGTCAACAGCCTGCAGGAGATGACCGATTACATTCTGAATCATTAAATCATCGGTTACAGTTCACAGGCAAGCATATAAGTGAAAATAACAGAATGTGAGCGGAACCGCTCGCGCTAAGTCCTCGATCCAGCGGTACTAACCTTCGAATATCGCCTGTGGCTCATTCTCAGGAAGTACCGGGACTGCGGACGTTCCTTTCACAGTCTGTTATTTCCACCGAATGCTTAGTGCCTGTGAACTGTATCACTATCGGAAAATTCCGGAAGGAACCGGTCAAATATTGAAATTCAAAAAGGTTTATGTTAAGATAAAAAATCGGGTTGGCGCTCAAAGTCAGCCGGAAAGAAGGAGGAAGGATCCATGAGATGGAATAAATATACACTGACCACAACTGCAGAGGCGGAGGATATGATCAGCAGCATGATGATGGAAGCAGGAATCGAAGGGATCGAGATTGAAGACAAGGTACCTTTAAGTGAGAGCGACAAGTCTCAGATGTTTGTGGACATTCTTCCCGAAGGTCCGGAAAATGACGGAGTCGCAAGAATCAGTTTTTATCTGGAGCCGGATCAGGACAATGCCGCGATTCTGGCAGCCGTGGAAGAAGGCCTGGAAGAGATCAGGAGCTGGGGTGTCGATGTGGGAGCCGGAACCATCGAGGCATCCCAGACCGAGGATAAAGACTGGATCAATAACTGGAAACAGTATTTTCATCAGTTCTATGTGGACGATATTCTGATTAAACCTTCATGGGAGGAAGTAAAACCGGAAGACCGGGAGAAACTTCTCATTCAGATTGACCCGGGTACGGCATTTGGAACCGGTATGCATGAGACGACGCAGCTCTGTATCCGCCAGATCAAAAAATACGTAACACCGGACACCGTGCTTCTGGATGTGGGAACCGGAAGCGGCATTCTTTCCATCACAGCTCTGAAGCTGGGTGCGAAATTTGCATGCGGTACGGATCTGGATCCCTGCGCCATCACAGCTGTGAAAGAGAACATGGATGTGAATGGCGTGGACGAGGACAAGTACACGGTGATGCTGGGAAATATCATCGATGACAAAGAGGTACAGGATGCAGTCGGCTATGAGAAATACGACATGGTTGTGGCCAACATTCTGGCAGAGGTGCTGGTACCGCTGACACCGGCGATTCTGGCGCAGATGAAGCCGGGTGCCCTCTACATCACTTCCGGTATTATTGATGATAAAGAAGAAACGGTTGTAAATGCAGTGAAGGATGCAGGCTTGGAAGTGCTGGAAGTCAATCATCAGGGCGAGTGGGTATCTGTCACTGCCCGCAAGAGACAGGATTAAGAACATGTATCATTTTTTTGTGGAGCCGGGTCAGGTGCATGGAGATTATGTGGAGATTCTGGGCGGCGATGTGAATCATATGAAAAATGTGCTCCGCATGAAGCCGGGAGAAGAGATCACGGTCAGCGACGGATTCGGTCATGAATATGGCTGTAAGGTGGCTTCTCTGGAAGAGGACAGTGTCCGGGCAGAGATTCTGGAGCGCAGGGAAGTATCTGTGGAACTGCCGTCAGAACTGGTGCTCTACCAGTGTCTTCCCAAGGGAGACAAGATGGAGCTGATTATCCAGAAGGCAGTGGAACTGGGAGCGGCAAGAGTGGTTCCTGTGGCATCCAGACGCTGCGTAGTGAAGCTGGATCAGAAGAAGGCAGAGAGCAAGCGGAAACGCTGGCAGGCCATTGCAGAGAGTGCGGCCAAACAGTCCGGCCGGGCAGTGATCCCGGAGGTGGGAGCAGTCGTGTCCTTTAAGGAAGCGTTGAAAGATGCGGAAAAACTGGATGTAAGGCTTATTCCCTATGAGTGCGCAGATGAACTTCTGACGAAAGAAGGCCAGACGCCCATGGAGCAGACCCGGACGCTGCTGGCAGGTATCGGGAGAGGCCAGTCTGTGGGTATTTTTATCGGTCCGGAAGGCGGACTGGAGAAGGAAGAAGTGGCGGCGGCCATGGAAGCCGGAACCCGTCCCGTTACGTTAGGAAAAAGGATTTTGAGAACAGAAACAGCAGGACTTTGCATCTTATCCGTGCTCATGTTCCAGCTGGAGGTATAAAAAGAAAATGGAAGCATATCTGGATAATTCCGCGACAACACGGTGCTCCGAGCGGGCAGCGGAGATGGTCATGAAAGTGATGAGGGAGGATTTTGGAAATCCGTCCTCCATGCATACCAAAGGCGTGGAAGCAGAACATTATATCAGGGAAGCAAAAGAGTTTTTTGCAAAGAACCTGAAAGTTGATGAAAAAGAGATTTATTTTACATCAGGCGGAACGGAGTCCAATAATCTGGCGCTCATCGGAGCGGCCATGGCGAACAGAAGAAGCGGCAATCACCTGATTAGCACTTCTGTGGAACATGCATCGGTGGGCAATCCCATGAAATATCTGGAGGAGCAGGGCTTTGAAGTGACCTATCTTCCAGTGGATCAGGATGGCATTGTCTCCCTGGAAGCATTAAAAGAGGCGCTCCGCCCGGAGACGATTCTGGTCTCTGTTATGTATGTGAACAACGAGGTGGGAGCAGTTCAGCCGGTGGACGAGATTGCGAAACTGGTAAAAGATTACGATTCAAAGATTATGTTCCATGTGGACGCCATTCAGGCTTATGGAAAATACCGGATCTGGCCGAAGAAAGAGGGGATCGACCTTCTGTCGGTCAGCGGACACAAGATTCACGGTCCCAAGGGAACGGGAATTCTCTATGTGAACAGCAAGTTAAAGATCCACCCCATTATTCTGGGAGGCGGCCAGCAGAAAGGCATACGTTCCGGTACGGAAAATGTACCGGGCATTGCAGGACTTGCAGAGGCTGCAAAGGAATGTTATGAGAATCTGGATGAAAAAGTAGACCGGCTGTACGCGCTGAAGGAGCGGTTCGTAAAACAGATCGAACAGCTGGAAGATGTGAAGGTCAACGGACGGACCGGAAGGGACAGTGCACCTCACATTGTCAGTGTCAGCTTCCGGGATGTGAGAAGCGAAGTGCTTCTCCATGCACTGGAGGAGAAAGGCATCTATGTATCCGCAGGATCTGCCTGCTCATCCAACAAACCGGCAGTCAGCCATACATTGAAAAGTATGGGCATTGAGAAAGATCTGCTGGGAAGTACCCTTCGGTTCAGCTTCTGTTTTGAGACTACCGAAGAAGAGACAGACTATTGTGTAAGGGAACTGCAGGAGCTGCTTCCCATGCTGCGGCGTTATGTCCGCCGATAAAGGAGAAAAAATATGTTTCAGGCATTTTTGATTAAATACGGTGAGATCGGTGTCAAGGGAAAGAACCGTTATGTATTTGAGGACGCTCTGGTAGACCGTATGAAGCAGGTACTGGAGGACGTAGAGGGCAACTTTGTTATCTCTAAGGAAAAAGGAAGAATCTACGTGGAAGCGCACGGCGCCTTTGATTATGAAGAGGCAGTGGCAGCACTTCAGAGAGTATTTGGAATTGTGGGCATCTGTCCGGTAGTGATTGTGGAAAGAGAAGGATTTGAAGAACTCTCTGCCCATGTACTGCATTACGTAAAAGAGATGTACGGCGGACAGAAGAAAAACTTCAAAGTCCACACCAGAAGAGCGCACAAAGGATTCCCTATGGAATCTATGGAGATCAACGCAGAGCTTGGCGGACGGATTCTGGATGCATTTCCGGAAATGTCCGTTGACGTGCACAAACCGGATGTAACCATCCACATCGAGATCCGTGGAAGAATTTATATTTATTCCGAGGTTCTTCCGGGAACCGGCGGCATGCCGCTTGGAACCAACGGCCGTTCCATGCTGCTGTTATCCGGTGGAATTGACAGCCCGGTAGCAGGTTACATGGTGGCAAAACGAGGTGTTTACATTGATGCTGTGTATTTCCATGCACCGCCATACACCAGCGAGCGTGCAAAACAGAAAGTGGTAGATCTGGCAAAGAAAGTGGCAGCTTACTCAGGTCCCATCAAGCTGCATGTCATTAACTTTACAGACATCCAGATGTATATTTACGATCAGTGTCCGCATGACGAACTGACCATTATCATGAGACGTTACATGATGCGGATCGCACAGACACTGGCAGAGAATACCGGATGCCTGGCGCTGATCACCGGAGAGAGCATCGGACAGGTGGCAAGCCAGACCGTTCCGAGTCTTGCAGCAACCAACGATGTATGTACGCTTCCGGTATTCCGTCCGCTGATTGCTTTTGATAAAGAGGATATTGTGACGATTGCCAAGAAGATCGATACGTATGAGACATCCATTCTTCCTTACGAAGACTGCTGTACTACATTCGTTGCCAAACACCCGGTAACCAAACCGCGGGTTGACATCATCCGCAAGTCAGAACATGCGCTGGCAGAAAAGATTGACGAGATGGTAGCTACCGCACTGGAAACCGAAGAGATCATTGAGGTTCAGTAATGGAAATAAAAATGCCGCAGGAATCAAATTCCTGCGGCATCATGAAATAATAAAGATTAGTCTACGATGTAGGGAGCAAGTGCTGCCAGAATCTCATCGACATTACTTTCAGAATGAATATTCAGCTCGATCGGTTTGGAAAGATCCAGACTGAAGATACCCATAATAGATTTTGCGTCGATAACATAACGACCGGATACCAGATCGAAATCGTTGTCGAACTTCGTAATTTCATTTACGAAAGCTTTTACTTTATCAATAGAATTTAATGAAATATGAACCGTTTTCATTGAACGTTCCTCCTCCAAATGTAGTCTTTCTTCTATCATATTAAAGACTTGTGGAGTGAAAGTCAATGAAAAATTGAAAAAAAATTTCGGAGAAAAATATGAAGAAAATAGCATTGCATAACCTTGGATGCAAGGTAAATGCCTATGAGACAGAGGCAATGCAGGAAATCCTGGAACAGCGGGGATATGAGATCGTTCCGTTCGATGAAAAAGCAGATGCCTATATTGTAAATACCTGCAGTGTCACCAATATGGCGGATCGGAAATCCCGTCAGATGCTCCACCGGGCAAAGAAAATGAATCCGGATGCGGTAGTCATTGCAGCCGGCTGTTATGTGCAGTCCGCAGGTGAGGAACTTCTGAAGGATACTTCGGTGGACATCCTCATTGGAAATAATGAAAAGACCCGGCTTCCGGAGATTCTGGAGAACTGGGAGAAGGAACATACCGCATCTTATGTCCATGATCTGACCAGAGAACATACCTATGAAGAACTGTCCTTAAGCCGGACAGCCGGACATACCCGTGCATTTATGAAAATTCAGGATGGCTGCAACCAGTTCTGCAGCTATTGTATTATTCCTTATACCAGAGGCCGTGTAAGAAGCAGAAAGCTGGCAGATGTGGTGGCAGAAGCAGAGCGTCTGGCAGAAAATGGTTATCAGGAAGTGGTTCTGACAGGTATTCATCTGGATTCCTATGGGGTGGATCTGGAGCAGGAGACGCTGTTATCTGTGGTACAGGAGATCGGCAAAATCGACGGCGTTCAGAGAATCCGCCTTGGTTCCCTGGAGCCGCGGATTATGACGGAAGAATTCGTAAAAGGACTGTCAGAAGAACCGAAGCTGTGTCCGCATTTCCATCTGTCCTTACAGAGTGGATGTGACGAGACACTGAAGCGGATGAACCGGAAATATAATACCGAAGAGTTCCGCCAGTGCAGTGAGCGGTTAAGACGGTATTTTGACGAACCGGCCCTGACCACGGACGTGATCGTGGGATTCCCGGGAGAGACGGAAGAAGAATTTGCAGAGACAGTTGCTTTCTTAAAAGAAATCCGTTTCTATGAGACCCATGTGTTCAAGTATTCCAGAAGGAAAGGAACACGTGCGGACCGGATGCCGGATCAGGTTCCGGAACAGGAGAAAACAGCCAGAAGTGATGTGCTTCTGGAGCTGACCGGACAGAACAGTACCAATTATCGAAACCGCCTGGTGGGAACCGCTCAGGAGATTCTGGTGGAGGAAGAGCATACCATTGACGGACAGAAGTTTATGGTAGGACATACCAGAGAATATGTGAAAATTGCAGTGCCGGAAGGCAGCGTAACCGCAGGAGAAATCGTCACGGTTCATGTGGAAAAACTGCTGGAAAAAGAAGGAATTCTGTGCGCAAAACGGATTTGACGGCGAAGGGTGTCGGAAAATATCCATTGAATTTTACACAATAGTATAGTAAACTAAGTACAGACTACAGTTGAGGACGTGGGACTATGAAGAAACTGGATAATACACAGTATTTTAAAATTCAGTCCGATCAGGAATTAAAGGTTGGAGAGATTCTTCAGCTGGTATACCAGGCCATGACCGAGAAGGGTTATGATCCTGTGAACCAGATTGTAGGATATATTATGTCAGGAGATCCGACCTATATTACCAGCCACAAGGGAGCCAGAAGCCTGATTATGAAGGTGGAACGGGACGAGCTGGTAGAGGAATTGCTGAGAGTATATATTGACAAGACAGTAAAGGGATAGGCAGAAGATGAGAATAATGGGACTTGACTACGGCTCCAAGACAGTGGGAGTCGCAGTTAGTGATGCTCTTTTGCTGACCGCTCAGGCAGTGGAGACCATCTGCAGACCTCAGGAGACGAAACTGCGCCGGACGCTGGCCAGAATTGAGGAACTGTGCAGGGAGTACGAGGTAGAACGGATCGTACTGGGATTTCCGAAAAATATGAATAATACCATTGGCGACAGGGCTGAGAAATCTCTGGAATTTGCAGAAATGCTGAAACGGAGGACAGGTCTGCCTGTTGTCATGTGGGACGAGCGGCTTACAACGGTAGCAGCGGAGCGCACTCTGATGGAGAGCGGCGTACGCAGGGAACACAGAAAAGAGCACATAGATCAGATTGCAGCCGTATTCATCCTTCAGGGATATCTGGATTCGGTGAGCAGCGGGAGAGAATAATGGAGAAATTAACTTTTCAGGGAAAAGACGGAGAACAGGCGGATTTTTACGTGCTGGAGCAGACCCGTGTGAACGGAGTCAACTATCTTCTGGTAGCAGACTCTGAGGAAGACGACGGAGAATGCCTGATTCTCAAAGATATGGCATCCGAAGAAGAGCAGGAGAGCCTCTATGAGATCGTGGAGGATGAGCAGGAACTGGGCGCAGTTCTGGCAGTGTTTGAGCAGCTTCTGGATGACGTGGAGATCGAACGATAGGACAGTGTGTGACTGTTCTGAAGTATAGAAATGAAATGATAAAAAATATAATAGGAGGTTACTTTTTTGAAAAATGTAAACAATTCAAAATTGCGTATCATTCCGTTAGGCGGACTTGAGCAGATCGGAATGAATATAACTGCCTTTGAATTTGAAGACAGTATTGTTGTCGTGGACTGCGGTCTGGCATTCCCGGAGGACGATATGCTGGGAATCGACCTGGTAATCCCGGATGTAACGTATCTGAAACAGAACATTAACAAGGTAAAGGGCTTTGTCATCACCCATGGACATGAGGATCATATCGGTGCGCTGCCGTATATCCTGAAGGATATCAATGTGCCGGTATACTCCACCAAGCTGACCATTGCCCTCATTGAGAACAAATTAAAAGAGCACAATATGCTCCGTACCACCAAGAGAAAAGTGGTTCGTCATGGACAGTCTATCAATCTTGGAAAATTTCGTGTGGAATTTATCAAGACCAACCACAGTATTGCGGATGCTTCCGCACTGGCCATCTACTCCCCGGCAGGAACCGTTGTGCATACGGGAGACTTTAAGGTAGATTATACACCGGTATACGGAGACAGTATTGACCTGCAGCGTTTTGGAGAGATCGGTAAGAAAGGCGTGCTGGCGCTGATGTGCGACAGTACCAATGCGGAGCGCCCGGGTATTACCCAGTCTGAGAAGACCGTAGGAAGAACCATGGATGCGCTGTTTGCAGAGCACTGCAACTCCAGAATTATTGTAGCTACGTTCGCATCCAATGTAGACCGTGTACAGCAGATTATTAACTCCGCTTATAAGAACAATAAAAAAGTAGTCATTGAAGGCCGCAGTATGGTCAATGTCATTACCACCGCTGCTGAGCTTGGATATATTAACGTGCCGGATAATACGCTCATTGACATTGAGCAGCTGGGCAATTATCCGCCGGAAGCTACGGTTCTGATTACTACAGGAAGCCAGGGAGAGTCTATGGCAGCCCTGTCCAGAATGGCACAGAACCTGCACCGCAAAGTGCATATTATGCCGGGTGATACGGTTATTTTCAGTTCCAATCCGATTCCGGGAAATGAAAAGGCAGTATCCAAAGTCATTAATGAGCTGTCTGCAAAGGGCGCCAATGTTATTTTTCAGGATGCCCATGTATCCGGACATGCCTGCCAGGAGGAGATCAAGCTGATTTACTCCCTGGTACGCCCGAAATATGCCATTCCGGTGCACGGCGAGTACCGCCATCTGAAAGCACAGGCTTCCATCGCGGCTCAGCTGGGCATTGAGAAGGAAAATATTTTTGTGCTTCGTTCCGGTGATGTCATCGAGATGGATGCGGAGTCTGCAAAAGTAGTGGATAAAGTACACACAGGAGCCATTTTCGTAGATGGTCTGGGTGTTGGAGATGTGGGAAGCATCGTTATGCGTGACCGTCAGCATCTGGCTGAGGACGGCATTATGATTATTGTCCTGACACTGGAGAAGGGAAGCAATACCCTGCTGTCCGGTCCGGACATTGTATCCAGAGGTTTTGTCTACGTAAGAGAGTCTGAGGATCTGATGGAGCAGGCAAGAGCCGTTGTCTATGATGCAGTGGAGAAATGCCTTGACCGTCATATTACGGACTGGGGTAAGATGAAGAACGTGATGAAGGATGCACTGGGAGATTACATTAGAAAGAAAACTAAGAGAAATCCGATGATTCTTCCAATCATCATGGAGGTATAAGAGAGGAAGTTTACGAAACATGAAGGAAGGAAACTGGATGCTGTCGCTGGGACTGTTCTTTTTACGGCTGGCAATACTGATTCTTGTCATAGCGGCAATTTTCCGAGTAGGACAGACCACGTATAATTACTGCTATGGCGTTGTATCGGATACGGCGGTAGATCCGGAACCTGGCCGGGATGTGAGTGTAACGATTACCAAAGATATGTCTGCGGGAAAGGTGGCAAAGCTCCTGGAACGCAAAGGCCTGGTGGAGAGTGCGGATGTATTTAAGGTTCAGCTGAAAGTAACCAAATACGGGGACAAGCTGAAGGAAGGCACCTATGTGCTGAATACATCCATGCGTCCGCGGGAAATGATGAAAATTATGGCGGGAGAGACCGATGACGCAGGAGATGACACATGATCGTAGATGAGAGAATAACGGCATATATCAATTCCCTGAGTGTGGAGGAGACGCCGTTTCTGGAGGAACTGGAGCGGACAGCTCTTGAAAACAGAGTGCCGATTATCCGGAAGGAGACCCAGAGCTTTCTGAAAATGTTAGTGCAGATGAAACGCCCGGCACAGATTCTGGAAATCGGAACGGCGGTTGGTTTTTCAGCACTGCTTATGAGTGAATACGTGGATCCCTCCTGCAATATTACCACCATTGAGAACTACGAGAAGCGGATTCCCATTGCCAGGGAGAATTTTCGCAAAGCGGGAAAAGAGGAACAGATTACTCTACTTCCCGGAGATGCAATGGAACTGTTAAAGGGGCTTTCGGGCCCCTATGATTTTATGTTTCTGGATGCCGCCAAGGCACAGTACATTTATTATCTTCCGGAACTGCTTCGGATGCTGCCGGAAGGCGGAATTCTGGTGACGGACAATGTATTACAGGATGGAAATGTGGTACAGTCCCGGTTTGCGGTGGAGAGAAGAGACCGCACCATTCACGCCAGAATGCGGGATTATCTGTATACCATTACCCATTGTGAGGAACTGGCCACTTCCATTCTTCCGCTGGGAGACGGCGTAACGGTCAGTGTGAAGAAGCGGAAGACACAGGAAGGAAAGGAAGAACAATGATGAAAAAGATGCCGGAACTGCTGGTACCGGCCAGCAGCCTTGAAGTTCTGAAGGTAGCAGTTACCTTTGGCGCAGACGCGGTATATATCGGCGGAGAGGCATTCGGACTCCGGGCAAAAGCGAAGAATTTTTCCATGGAGGATATGGCGGAGGGAATCCGCTATGCCCATGACCATGGAGTGAAAGTATATGTAACTGCCAATATTCTGGCCCACAACGAGGATCTGGAAGGCGCACGGGCATATTTTGAGGAATTAAAAGAGATCGGCCCGGATGCGCTGATTATTTCTGATCCGGGTATGTTTACCATTGCAAAAGAGGTCTGCCCGGAGATTGATATTCATATTTCCACCCAGGCAAATAATGTCAACTATATGACGTTTCTGTTCTGGCATCAGCAGGGTGCTACCCGCGTGGTGACCGGACGTGAGCTGTCTTTAAAAGAGATTAAAGAGATTCGGAATCATATTCCGGACAGCCTGGAGATAGAGACATTTGTACATGGAGCTATGTGCATTTCCTATTCCGGAAGATGCCTTCTGAGTAACTTCTTTACCGGACGGGATGCCAACCGTGGATCCTGTACCCATCCCTGCCGCTGGAAATATTCCGTGGTGGAGGAGACGAGACCGGGCGAGTATATGCCGGTTTATGAAAATGAGAGAGGAACCTACATTTTCAATTCCAGGGATCTCTGTATGATCGATCATCTGCCGGATCTGGTGGATGCCGGAATCGACAGCCTGAAGATTGAGGGACGTATGAAGACGGCACTTTATGTGGCAACCGTAGCCCGTACCTATCGGAAGGCACTGGATGATCTGGTACAGGGTCGGGACGTTTATGAGAAGAACATGTCCTGGTATGAGCAGCAGATTACCGGATGTACTTACCGGAGATTTACCACCGGATTTTTCTACGGAAAACCCGATGAGAACTCCCAGATCTATGACAGCAATACCTATGACAAAGATTATGTCTACCTGGGAATTGCCGGAGAAGCGGATGAGGACGGCCGGTTTGCACTGGAACAGCGCAACAAATTCTCTGTGGGAGAGACCATTGAGATTATGAAGCCGGACGGCCGGAATGTGGTGACCACGGTGGACGGTATCTGGGATCTGGACGGAAATGCTCAGGAGAGCGCGCCTCATGCAAAGCAGGCACTGAAAGTGAAGCTTACGGAAACGCCGGAACCGATGGATATTCTGCGGAGAAAGGATGACTCTGCCAGCTGAAAACAAAAGATTGAAAAAGGAAAGGCACTTCTTGCGGATTTTCTACATAAGATGTATTAAATCTGCGCTGAGGTGTCTTTTTTTGAGGACTTTTCCGAAACCCCTTACGGCAGAAGAGGAACGATATTATTTGCACAGGCTGCGGCAGGGAGACAAGGAGGCGCGCCGGATCCTGATCGAATATAATCTACGGCTGGTGGCGCATATTGTGAAGAAATACCAGTCGGCGGAAGATGATATGGAAGAGTTGATTTCCATCGGAACCATCGGGCTGATCAAAGCGGTGGACACCTTCAATCATGAAAAGGCAAGCAAACTGGCAACTTATGCGGCAAGATGCGTGGAAAATGAACTGCTCATGTATCTGCGGGCAAAGAAAAAATATATGAAGGAATCCTCTTATTATGAACCCATCGGAACGGACAAAGAGGGCAATGAAATTCAGCTTCTGGATATTATAGAGAGCGGGGAGCCGGAGGCACTGGAGCAGATTGGACTGAAGGATGACACAGCCAGGGTGTACCGGCTTCTGGAAGAAGTGTTGTCACCCAGAGAGCGGCAGGTGCTGATTATGAGATATGGACTGCATCACGGAAAAGAATATACCCAGCGGGAAATTGCCGGAAAGCTGGGAATTTCCAGATCTTATATCAGCCGGATTGAAAAAAATGCCCTGAACCGTCTGCGGGCCTGTTTCGAAGATTGAGTTCCGGGAAAAACTGTGCTATACTTACCATGTCTAAATTCTGAAATGCAAATCGCAGATTTTTCCAGTTTACAATTAATGGAGGAACCACACAATGTTCAGTATGATGTTATCAGCGGCGGTTCTGGGTGTGGAAGCACAGCCGGTACAGGTGGAAGCGGATGTATGTGACGGCCTGCCTGTGTTTTGTATGGTAGGTGATTTGTCGCCAGAGGTCCGGGAGTCGGCAGACCGGGTTCGGACAGCACTTAAAAATACAGGAATTCAGATTCCACCCAGGAGAATTACCGTCAATCTGTCTCCGGCGGATATCCGAAAGCAGGGAACCAGGTATGATCTTCCGGTGGCAGCAGCGCTTCTGGCTGCCCTGGGAATTCTGCCGGAAGAATTTGTGAGAAATGTCATGGTAGTAGGAGAACTGGGATTAAATGGACAGGTTTACCCGGTGGGCGGTGTGCTGCAGACGGTACTTCTGGCGAAGAAGATAGGATGCAGATGCTGTATTGTGCCAAAGGAAAATGCGGGAGAAGGATCCTGGGTAGAGGGCATAACCGTGGTAGGCGTTGGGAGCATGAAAGAATTGCTGGAATGTCTGCTATCGGAAGAGGTGTGCCGGGAGCGGGCAGAAAAGATACGAACCTGGGCAGCAGCGGAAGCGGTATCGGGAGAAGATTTTCGGGAGGTGAACGGACAGGAGGGAGTCCGGCGGGCGGCTGAGATTGCGGCCGCCGGCATGCACAATTTTCTGATGATTGGGAGTCCGGGGGCTGGAAAGACCATGATTGCCAGACGGATGCCGTCCATTCTGCCCCGGTTGTCTCTGGAAGAGAGTATGGAGATTTCCAAAATCTACAGTGCCTGCGGAATGCTGGCAGAGCAGGGTGGTCTGATGACCAGAAGACCCTTTCGGGCGCCTCATCATACGATCACGGCCAATGCGCTGGCAGGCGGAGGGCGGAGAGTCCATCCCGGAGAGATCAGCCTTGCCACCGGAGGTGTGTTGTTTCTGGATGAACTGCCGGAATTCCCGCAAAATGTGCTGGAAGTGTTAAGGCAGCCGATGGAGGATGGCATTGTAACCATCAGCCGGACGGAAGGAAAATACAGTTTTCCGGCACGTTTTCAGCTGGTGGCAGCCATGAACCCCTGTAAATGCGGTTATTATCCGGACCGGAGCCGGTGCCATTGTCTGCCGGGAGAAGTGGGCCGGTATCTTCGGAGAATTTCCAGACCGCTTCTGGATCGGATTGATATCTGCGTGGAGACACCCCGGGTGGAATACCGGGATATTTCTGCTACGGCGGAAAATGAAAGTTCGGCTTCCATTCGAAAAAGGGTAGAAGCTGCCAGACGGATTCAGGAGAAACGCTATGAAAACTGTCCCTGGCAGTTTAACTCTCATCTGAAAGCCGCGGCCATCCGGCAGTTCTGCAGTCTGGGGACAGAGGAACAGCGGATTATGGAACAGGCTTTTGAACGGATGAATTTAAGTGCCAGAGCTTACCACCGGATTATCAAGGTGGCCAGGACCATTGCGGATCTGGAAGGGGAAGAATGGATTCGTACCCCGCATCTTTTAGAAGCCATCGGGTACCGGTCCATGGATCAGAAAATCTGGGAGTAAAGAGGGGGTGGACGTCATATATAATAGAAGAAACAGCATTTGTAAGGTCTATCGGGAGGATGCCGCCTACCCGGAACGATTGCGGGAATGGAAGGATATGCCTTCTGCTCTGTGGTATGTCGGAAGGCTTCCGGAGGAGCACCGCCCGGCGGTGGCCATCGTGGGAGCGAGAAGATCCACCGCCTATGGAAATGAGACCGCCCGGTATTTTGCCAGAGAACTGGCGGCAGCCGGGGTACAGATTATCAGCGGACTTGCCTGGGGAATTGACGGCATGGCTCATGAGGGAGCGCTGGAAGCAGGGGGCGACACCTTTGCAGTGGAAGGCTGCGGCGTGGATCTCTGTTATCCCACCGGACATCAGGCATTATATGAAAAGATCTGTGAGACAGGGGGGATTCTCTCCGAGCAGCCGCCGGGAAAGCCGCCTCTGGCTCATCATTTTCCGGCACGCAACCGGATCATCAGTGCCCTGGCTGATCTGGTACTGGTAGTGGAAGCCAGAGAGAAGAGCGGTTCCCTTATTACCGCGGATTTTGCACTGGAACAGGGAAAAGATGTCTGGGCGGTTCCGGGACGGATTACGGATGACGTAAGCCGGGGATGTTTAGGCCTCATCCGGCAGGGGGCCGGAGTGGCGGAAAGCCCGGAAGTGCTTCTCGAAGCTCTTGGAATTTCTGATAAAAAGGCGGCTTTGCCTGAAAAAAACAAAAAAATTTTACTTGCAAAGGAAGAAGATATCGTGTATAGTTGGATACGTTTACAACCGGCGAGTCTGGAAGAACTGGTAAGAAGAACTGGTTTTCCCGCTTCCAGAGTGCTTGCAGTCCTGACAGGACTGGAGCTTAGAGGACTTATCAGGGAAATTCAGAAGAATCATTATGCAAGGACGGATTTAAAAATTACAGATGGCAAAATATTTAGTGATTGTGGAGTCACCGGCCAAGGTGAAGACAATTAAAAAATTTCTGGGGGCTCAGTATGAAGTTGTGGCTTCCAACGGACATGTGAGGGATTTCCCAAAGAGCCAGTTCGGAATCGATGTGGATCATGATTATGAACCCAAATATATTACCATCCGGGGCAAGGGGGATATTCTTGCCAAACTTCGGAAGGAAGCTAAAAAAGCAGATAAAGTATATCTCGCAACTGACCCTGACCGTGAGGGAGAGGCAATTTCCTGGCATCTTTCCAATGCACTGGGACTGGACAGTAAAAAGATGTACCGGATTACCTTCAATGAGATTACCAAGAGTGCGGTGAAGGAATCCATCAAACATGCGAGAGCAATTGACATGGATCTGGTGGACGCCCAGCAGGCGAGACGAATGGTCGACCGTATGGTGGGTTACCGGATCAGCCCCATTCTCTGGGCAAAGGTAAAGAGAGGATTAAGTGCAGGCCGTGTACAGTCCGTGGCACTGCGTCTCATTGCAGACCGGGAAGAAGAGATCAATGCATTCGTACCGGAAGAATACTGGAGCCTGGATGCAGAGTTTCAGGTAAAAGGCGAGAAAAAGCCTCTGACTGCAAAGTTCTACGGAACTCCGGAGGAGAAGAAGGAGATTCATTCCAGAGAAGAGATGGATCAGGTGCTGAAGGCACTGGACGGTGCAGAGTTTTCCGTGACGGATGTGAAGAAGGGAGAGCGTACCAAGAAAGCGCCGCTTCCGTTTACCACCAGTACACTGCAGCAGGAAGCATCCAAGGTGCTGAACTTCTCCACCTCCAAGACCATGCGTCTGGCACAGCAGTTATACGAAGGAATTGATATTGAAGGACAGGGTACGGTAGGTATTATCACCTATCTCCGTACGGATTCCACGAGAATTTCCGATGAAGCAGCCCGCATGGCAGAGTCTTATATCGGAGAACAGTACGGAGAGAATTATCTGCGTCACGGTGAAGCAAAGAAGGCTACGGGCAAGAAGATTCAGGATGCCCATGAGGCCATTCGTCCGACCGATATCAGCAGACTGCCTCTTTCTATCAAAGAGTCTCTTTCCAGAGACCAGTATCGTCTGTATCAGCTGATTTGGAAACGGTTCACGGCCAGCTGTATGGCAGATGCCAAATATAATACCATGGCAGTGAAGATCGACGGAGGCGGCTATCGCTTTACCGTATCAGCATCTTCTGTTGCTTTTGACGGATTTATGTCTGTCTACACCCAGGAGGATGATGAGAAGGGCGGAAGTCTGAACCTCTTAAAGGAACTGGGACCGGATTCCGAACTGACGCTGAAGGAGCTGGAGGACAAACAGCACTTTACACAGCCGCCGGCTCATTACACCGAGGCAGCCTTGGTCAAGACTCTGGAGGAACTGGGCATTGGACGGCCAAGTACCTATGCGCCGACCATCAGTACGATTATTGCCCGCCGTTATGTGGCAAAAGAAGGACGGAATCTTTACCTGACTGAGCTGGGCGAAGTGGTCAACAATATGATGAAGCAGGCGTTCCCGAGCATTGTGGAACCGGATTTTACTGCAAATGTGGAGTCTCTTCTTGATATGGTAGAGGAAGGTAAAGTCAGCTGGAAGACCGTTGTCAGCAATTTCTACCCGGATCTGGCAGCAGCTGTTGAAAAAGCGGAAGAAGATCTGGAAAAAGTGCAGATACAGGATGAAGTATCCGATGTGATCTGCGAACAGTGCGGACGGAACATGGTAGTCAAATACGGCCCCCATGGAAAATTCCTGGCCTGCCCGGGATTCCCGGAATGCCGAAATACCAAGCCATATCTGGAAAAGATTGGCGTTAAATGTCCGAAGTGTGGAAAAGAAGTGGTGCTCAGACGTTCTTCCAAAGGACGGAAGTTCTACAGCTGTGAAGGCTACCCGGATTGCGATTATGTATCCTGGAAACGCCCGGAAATGCCAAAAGAAGAGAACACGGAAAAAGAAAACAAATAATTGTTACTGTTCACTCGTACCTCGTTCCAGTAACGATTCGCAGGCTCATTTAAAGTTTTGCTTCGCAAAAGGAGCCTGCTCACCCCTGAATCAAGTTCTTACGCAGCCTGACAGCAAGTGTCTGGCTGCTGCTTGAATAATAACAAATAATTTTCAGAATTGATTGAAAAATACAGACAAATATGCTAAGATGCAAAGTGCAGCCGCGTGGGGTGGCTGCACTTTGTGCGTATATAGAGCCAATCAGCCTTTGAAAGAGGCGTTTTTATCAATGGGACTCTGAATATTACATGGATATGGAGAGAGAAAAATGAGTGTACAATTATTGGACAAAACAAGAAAAATCAACAAGCTTCTGCATAATAACAATTCCAGCAAAGTAGTCTTTAATGACATCTGCCGGGTTCTGTCAGATATTTTGAATTCCAATGTTCTGGTTATCAGTAAAAAAGGAAAGGTTCTGGGTATCAGCAGCTTTGAGGGCGTCGATGAGATTCATGAGCTGATTGTAGATAAGGTGGGCGGCATTATTGATCCGCTTCTGAACGAGCGTCTCCTGGGCATTCTTTCTACCAAAGAAAATGTAAATTTACAGACACTGGGATTTGCTGTGGAGAATATTAAAAAGTATCACGCACTGGTAACCCCGATTGATATTGCGGGAGAGCGTCTGGGAACCCTGTTCCTTTACAAATATGAAGATGATTACGATATCGATGATATTATCTTAAGTGAGTATGGCACTACGGTTGTAGGTCTGGAGATGATGCGTGCCGTTCATGAGGAGAATGCAGAAGAGATCCGCAGACAGCATATCGTACAGTCTGCCATCAGCACCCTGTCTGTCACCGAACTGGAAGCAATCCTTCTGATTTTCAAGGAGATGAAGGGAGACGAGTGCACGCTGGTAGCCAGCCGTATCGCTGACAAGGCAGGCATTACCCGTTCTGTAATCGTCAATGCCCTCCGGAAATTTGAGAGTGCAGGTGTGATTGAGTCCCGTTCCTCCGGAATGAAGGGAACCAATATCAAAGTTGTCAACAACTGCGTCTTTGAAGAACTGGAAAAAGTTGAGAAGAACCGGATGTCCGGTAAAAAGTATTAAAATTTTGAAAAAATAAAAATTCCCCATTGACATTTCGTAACAACCATACTAATATAATGACTAAAGGTTAGCACTCAACCTAAGCGAGTGCTAATAAAACGAATAGAAGTATGACAGGAGGAATTATCATGAAGTTAGTACCTTTGGGTGACAGAGTTGTATTAAAACAGACAGAGAAAGAGGAGACCACCAAATCCGGAATTATCCTTGCAGCAAAATCTCAGGAGAAACCGGTAACAGCAGAAGTTATTGCTGTAGGACCTGGAGGAATGGTAGACGGAAAAGAAGTTACCATGCAGGTAAAGGTTGGCGATCAGGTAATCTACTCCAAGTTTGCAGGCAACGAAGTAAAACTTGACGAGGAAGAGTACGTTATCGTAAGACAGAATGATATTCTTGCAATTGTAGAGTAATTGTAACTATTCAGAGCCATGCAAAACTGCGTTCTGCGAATGCTTGCATTCGGGCAGATAAGCAGTTTTATATGGCGAAGTAACCACATAAGCAAAAGGAAAGCCGTGTAGCGGCGATTTTGCGAAGGGGGTTCTGAATAGTAGCGAATAATTAAAAAAATGTCAGTATGACAGGAGGAATTGAATCATGGCTAAAGATTTAAAATATGGCGTTGACGCCAGAAAAGCACTGGAAGCCGGTGTGAATAAACTTGCAGATACCGTCCGCGTAACCATCGGACCGAAAGGAAGAAACGTAGTACTTGACAAACAGTTTGGCGCTCCGCTGATCACCAACGATGGTGTTACCATTGCAAAAGAGATCGAGCTGGAAGATCCGTTCGAGAACATGGGCGCACAGCTGGTAAAAGAAGTAGCTACCAAGACCAACGATGTAGCTGGTGACGGTACCACAACCGCTACTGTTCTTGCTCAGGCAATGATCCACGAAGGAATGAAGAACCTGGAAGCAGGTGCTAACCCGATCGTCCTGAGAAAAGGTATGAAGAAAGCAACAGACAAAGCGGTAGAAGCAATCGCAGAAATGAGCAGCAAAGTATCCGGAAAACATCAGATGGCAAGAGTTGCAGCAATCTCTGCCGGTGATGACAAAGTAGGCGATATGGTTGCAGATGCTATGGAGAAAGTCGCAAACGACGGTGTTATTACCATCGAGGAGTCCAAGACCATGCAGACCGAGCTGGACGTAGTAGAAGGAATGCAGTTTGACCGTGGATATATTTCCGCATATATGGCAACTGACAGTGAGAAGATGGAAGCGGTTCTGGATGATCCGTACATCCTGATTACTGATAAGAAGATTTCCAATATCCAGGAGATCCTTCCGGTACTGGAGCAGCTGGTACAGTCCGGTAAGAAACTGCTCATCATCGCAGAGGATATCGAGGGTGAGGCTCTTACCACTCTGGTGCTGAACAAACTGCGTGGAACCTTCACCGCTGTAGGAGTAAAAGCTCCGGGATATGGTGATAGAAGAAAAGCAATGCTGCAGGATATCGCAATCCTGACAGGTGGTACCGTAATCTCCGAGGAGATCGGTCTGGAGCTGAAAGATGCTACCATCGATATGCTTGGCCGTGCAAAATCCGTAAAAGTACAGAAAGAGTCTACCGTTATCGTAGATGGTCTTGGCGACAAAGCTGCTATCGCAGACCGTGTAAGAACCATCAAGGCTGAGATTGAGAATACCAAATCTGAGTTTGATAAAGAGAAACTTCAGGAGCGTTATGCAAAACTGTCCGGCGGCGTAGCGGTTATCCGTGTAGGTGCTGCTACTGAGACCGAGATGAAAGAAGCAAAACTTCGTATGGAAGATGCTCTGGCAGCTACAAGAGCAGCTGTTGAGGAAGGTATCATCTGTGGTGGTGGATCCGCTTATATCCACGCATCCAAAGCGGTTGCCAAACTGGTTGACACTCTGGAAGGTGATGAGAAGACCGGTGGTAAAGTAATCCTGAAAGCACTGGAAGCTCCGCTGTTCCACATCGCTGCAAATGCAGGTCTGGAAGGCGCTGTTATCATCAATAAAGTACGTGAGTCTGAGGTTGGTATTGGATTTGATGCTTACAATGAGCAGTATGTCAACATGGTAGATGCAGGTATCCTGGATCCGGCGAAGGTTACCAGAACCGCTCTGCAGAACGCTACCAGCGTTGCATCCACATTCCTGACCACTGAGGCATGCGTTGCCAACATCAAAGAGCCTGCTCCGGCAGCAGCTCCGGCTGGCGGCGGAATGGGAATGATGTAATCCCGGCATTTGCCAGAAAATAAAAGAATAAAATCTTTCTAAAAAGCTGCGGCTTTCCTGATCATAAGATTTGGAGTCGCAGCTTTTTTTTCTTATGAAAACCCATTGACATTACCTGAGCTATCTGTTAGACTGTTTTAAAACTTAATCAATTATTATATTTTTTACTAAGTTCAGTTACACTTATTAGAAAACCTAATAATAAAAATACGATAAGAAAGAGAGGAAGAGAGATGGGTAAAATTATCGGTGAGAGCATTACGTTTGATGATGTTCTTCTTGTTCCGGCCTACTCGGAAGTGATCCCGAATCAGGTGCATCTGGAGACACAGCTTACCAAGACGGTAAAACTGAATATTCCGCTGATGAGTGCAGGAATGGATACGGTAACGGAAAGCCGCATGGCAATTGCAATGGCCAGACAGGGTGGTATTGGTATCATCCATAAAAATATGTCAATTGAGGAGCAGGCGGAAGAGGTAGATAAGGTAAAACGTTCTGAAAACGGTGTTATTACAGATCCGTTCTCTCTGACTCCGGAGCATACACTGGCAGATGCCAATGAACTGATGGCAAAATACCGGATTTCCGGTGTGCCGATCACCGAAGGCAAGAAACTGGTCGGTATCATCACGAACCGTGACCTGAAATTTGAGACTGATTTTTCCAAGAAGATCAAAGAGTCCATGACTTCTGAGAATCTGGTAACCGCTCCGGTGGGTATTACACTGGAAGAGGCAAAAGTTATCCTTGGAAAAGCAAGAAAAGAAAAACTTCCGATCGTAGATAAAGACTTCAATCTGAAAGGTCTTATTACCATCAAAGATATTGAGAAACAGATCAAATATCCGCTGGCAGCAAAAGATGCCCAGGGACGTCTTCTCTGCGGTGCAGGTATTGGTATTACCGCCAACGTGCTGGAGCGTGCAAAAGCACTGATCGATGCGCACGTTGACGTACTGGTGCTGGATTCTTCTCACGGACATTCTGCAAATGTTATCCGCTGCCTGGATATGCTGAAGAATGCATACCCGGATGTTCCGGTCATCGCAGGAAATGTGGCAACCGGAGCAGGAACGGAAGCTCTTATCAAAGCTGGTGCAGACGCTGTCAAAGTTGGTATCGGACCTGGTTCCATCTGTA
>CAVFMZ010000004.1:26884-52937 GCA_963623675.1 Firmicutes bacterium CAG:176
ACTTCCGGTAGCAGCCCTTCTGGATACCAAGGGACCGGAGATCCGTATCGGAGATGTAGAAGGCGGCAAAGCAGAATTAAAGACAGGACAGACTTTCTGTCTGACCACCGAAGAAATTATCGGAGATGCAACAAAAGTAAGTATTACGTATAAAGATCTGTATAAGGACGTCTGTCCGGGAAATTCCATTCTCATTGATGATGGACTCATTGGAATGGAAGTGCAGAAAATCGATGGAAAGGACATTATCTGTCAGGTAAAGAACGGCGGATTTATTTCCAATCATAAAGGCGTGAATGTACCGGGTGTGGAACTGAAGATGCCGTTTGTCAGCCAGAAAGATTATGAGGATATCGTATTTGCAGCCGAGCAGGATTATGATTTCATCGCAGCGTCCTTTACCAGAACCGCAGAGGACATTCTGGAGATCCGCAAGATTCTGGAAGAAAAAGACGGACAGTACATTCATATTATTGCGAAAATTGAAAATATGCAGGGCGTGGAGAACTGTGAAGAGATTCTCCGTGTTGCAGATGGTATTATGATTGCCCGTGGAGACATGGGTGTGGAGATTCCGTTAGAGGAAGTTCCGGTCATTCAGAAGAAGCTGATACGTATGGCTCTGAAAGCAAGCAAGCCGGTTATTACCGCAACCCAGATGCTGGATTCCATGATGAAGAATCCGCGTCCGACCCGTGCGGAGACCTCCGACGTGGCAAATGCGATTTATCAGGGAACCGGCGCGATTATGCTGTCCGGTGAGACCGCTGCAGGCGCTTATCCGGTGGAGGCAGTCCGCACCATGGCGAGAATTGCAGAGCGTACCGAGAAGGATATTGATTATTCCAGAGAGTTTAAACCAAGAAAACTGGCAGAGCGTCCGGATGTAACCAGTGCCATTTCCCATGCAACCTGTACGACGGCTATGGATCTGAATGCAGCTGCGATTGTGGCAGTATCAAAATCCGGCCGTACTGTAGGACGAATTGCAAAATATCGTCCGTCCTGTCCGATTATCGGCTGTGTGACCCATCCGCGGGTATGCCGTCAGTTAAGCCTTATGTGGGGTGTTATTCCGGTAGAGATGGAAGAACAGGCTACCGCAGATGAACTGTTTGATCATGCGGTGGAGCTGGCAGAGGATAAAGGACTCATTTCCAGAGGAGATCTGGTGGTTATTACCGCAGGAGTTCCACTGGGACTGTCCGGAACAACCAATATGCTGAAGGTTCAGGTGGCAGGAAATACGCTGCTTACCGGACTTGGCTGTAATAAACTGAAAGCTTCCGGAAATGTCTGCGTATGTAATAATCCGGCAGAGTTTGAGAAGAAATTCCGTGCGGGCGACATTGTGGTTGCCTCCTTTACGGATAATGAAATGATGGGCAGGTTAAAAGGTGCAGCAGGTATCATCACAGAGACGGGAGACCGCTATTCTCATGCGGCGATTGTAGGAATGGCGCTGGATATTCCGGTAATTGTCAACGCAGAAAATGCAACAAAGATTCTGAAGAGCGGAACCTTTGTCACTATGGATGCAGAGCAGGGACTGGTGTACAGCGGAAGATAAACTTACACAGGGGATGTTATGGATTCTCACGGACGGAAAAAACTGTTATTAAAATCATTGAAAATTGCGGCCGGAAGCGGCCTGGCCATTACCGTGGCCGGGCTGCTTGGGCTGTCTTATGCCACATCGGCGGGAATTATCGCATTACTCACGGTACATGATACCAAACAGGGAACCATTCAGCTGACCGTGGACAGGCTGTTGTCATTTCTGATGTCTGCCTGTCTTATTTTTGTGTGCTTTCATCTGGTGCCCTGGGATGGTATTGCCTATGCCTGCTATATTTTTCTGATGGTGGCGGCCTGCACGGCGCTTGGATGGCAGGGAACAATCTCGGTCAATGCAGTCGTGGGAACCCACTATCTGGTGACGCCGGATTACAGTGTTTCTTTTGTGATCAATGAGCTGCTGCTGCTCCTCATTGGAACCGGTATGGCGCTTCTTATGAACTGGCGGATGCCAAGTTACCTGGAAGCCATCCGGGAAGATATGAGGGAAATTGAAAATGAGATGGAGAAAGTTCTGCTTGGCATGGCATCCTATCTGGAGGGGGAAAAGGCAGGAGCCAATGTCTGGGAAGATCTGGATTGCCTGGAACTAAGATTGCAGCGGGGACTTACCCGCGCCCGGGAGCAGGTGGATAATAATCTGGGAGAAAATGACCTGTACTACGTGGAGTATATGGAAATGCGGCTTCAGCAGTGCGGAATGCTGCAGACGCTCCATAAGAGTGTGCGGAAAGTGCGCACTGTTCCCAAACAGGCAATCTATATCAGCCGGTATTTAAAGGATCTGGCCCGTTATATTCATGAAATCGATATTCCGGGAGAACAGTTGTGGAAGCTGCAGGATATTTTCGATCAGATGGTCATGGAGGCATTGCCGAGAAGCCGGGAAGAGTTTGAAAATCGTGCGATTTTGTTCCATGTGCTCATGGATCTGGAAGAATTTCTCATGGTGAAACAGCGTTTTCTGGAAAATCATCAGGGAATCATCAGGGAACGCGGTCTTGATTTGCTTAATCAGAAAACTTATGATATAATTATATGTCATCGGCGAGCGAAAAAGCCAACGGACACGCCGGTAATTTTTAGAAATAGAAGGGGATACAAAAAGAAATGAAACTGATAACCGTTCGCGAGTTATATAAAAACAGAGAAACTTATCTCGATAAAGAAATTACCGTAGGAGGCTGGGTGCGCAGTATCAGGGATTCCAAGAGCTTTGGTTTCCTGGTGCTTCATGACGGTACATTTTTTGAGACTCTGCAGGTAGTATATCATGATACCATGGAGAATTTTGCACAGATTGGCAAGCTGAACGTCGGAGCAGCTGTCATCGTAAAAGGAACGCTGGTAGCTACCCCGCAGGCAAAACAGCCGTTTGAGATTCAGGCAGTGGAGGTAACTATAGAGGGCGCTTCCGCACCGGATTATCCGCTGCAGAAAAAACGCCATACGCTGGAGTACCTGCGTACCATGACCCATTTAAGACCGAGAACCAACACCTTTCAGGCCGTATTCCGGGTAAGATCCCTGACCGCATATGCGATTCACAAATTCTTCCAGGAGCAGGGGTTTGTCTATGTTCACACACCGCTGATTACCGGAAGTGACTGTGAGGGCGCAGGCGAAATGTTCCAGGTAACGACCATGGATCTGAACAATCTTCCGATGACTGAGGATGGAAAAGTAGATTACAGCAAGGATTTCTTCTGCAAACCCACCAACCTGACGGTCAGCGGACAGTTAAACGGCGAGACCTATGCACAGGCATTCCGTAATATCTATACCTTCGGGCCGACCTTCCGTGCAGAGAATTCCAATACCACCCGCCATGCGGCTGAGTTCTGGATGATCGAGCCGGAGATGGCATTTGCAGATCTTGATGACAATATGGAGATGGCAGAGGCGATGCTCAAATATGTCATCCGCTATGTACTGGAGAATGCTCCGGAAGAGATGAACTTCTTTAATTCCTTCGTGGACAAGGGTCTTCTGGACCGTCTGAACCATGTACTGAACTCTGAGTTCGGACATGTGACCTATACAGAGGCTGTGAAGATTCTGGAAGAGAATAACGATAAATTTGATTATAAAGTATCCTGGGGATGCGATCTGCAGACCGAGCATGAACGTTATCTGACCGAGCAGGTATTCAAACGCCCGGTATTTGTAACCGACTATCCGAAGGAGATCAAGGCGTTCTACATGAAAGCCAATGAGGATGGAAAGACCGTAGCAGCTATGGACTGTCTGGTTCCGGGTATCGGCGAGATCATTGGCGGAAGCCAGAGAGAGGATGACTACGATAAGCTGGCAGCACGTATGGACGAGCTGGGACTGGATAAAGAGCAGTATGGCTTCTATCTGGATCTGCGTAAATACGGTTCCACCCATCATTCCGGATTCGGTCTGGGATTCGAGCGCTGCGTGATGTATCTGACCGGTATGGGCAATATCAGAGACGTGATCCCGTTCCCGAGAACTGTTAAGAATTGTGACCTGTAGAAGCCCATACATGAGCAAAAGTCGCTGGATGTCCGGGGGACATCCGTTTAGCGAGGATCGTAGTGAAACGAAGAAAGCCTCGTAGAGGCGATTTTGCGAATGTGGTTCTGAATAGTTGTAGTGTAAATAAGGAGGATCTGGCATGTCAGAGCATACACATACTCATATCGCACTGGACGGCACAGTATATGAGCACACTCATACGCATGAGCACGAGGAACAGGCACATGATCATCATGAGCATGGCCATGAACACGGACACTCCCATGCTCACGGGCATGCCCACACTCATGCAAATACAAAAGCGGTGCTGAACCGCCTGTCCCGCGCCATTGGGCATCTGGAATCCATCCGTCGTATGGTGGAGGAAGGAAGGGACTGCAGCGAAGTACTGATTCAGCTGTCTGCGGTGAAATCAGCCATCAATAATACGGGAAAGGTCATTCTGAAAGATCACATCGAGCACTGTCTGGTGGAGGCAGTGGAATGTGGAGATATGGAATCCATCGCAGACCTTACGGATGCCATTGACCGTTTTATGAAGTAAATGCACGAAAGATACGGCGCTGTCCCTTTGTCAAGGGGGCAGCGCTTTCTTTTTGAAGTTTGTGAAATATAGCAGAATTTCCAAAAAGATTCTTGTGGAGTTTTCAGCGTCATTGTGACTTGAATAAACGGGTGTGTTGGTATATACTTTTAATCAACATGTCGAACAAGTATAAAGAAAAAACACAAGATATAGTAGGGGTGAGTGAATGTTATACGTAGTCAAAAAAGACGGGACAAGAGAGATTTTTAACGTCGAAAAGATCGTGAATGCAGTCAATAAGTCTGCAGCACGTATATTGTATAAATTCTCAAGGGCGGAGATTCAGTTTATCTGTGAATTCGCACAGGAGCAGGCAGAGTCTCTGGGAAAAGAAAATATCGACATTCAGGATATGCACAACATCGTGGAGGGAGCCCTGGATCGTGTGAATCCGGCGGTGGCAAAGAGCTACCGGGATTACCGGAATTATAAAAAAGATTTTGTCCACATGATGGATGACGTCTATACCAAGAGCCAGTCCATCCGCTACATTGGTGATAAAAGCAATGCCAATACCGACAGCGCCCTGGTTGCCACCAAGAGAAGCCTGATTTTCAATGAGCTGAATAAAGAGCTGTACCGGAAGTTCTTCATGAACCGGAACGAGCTGCAGGCCTGCAGAGACGGCTATATCTACATTCATGATCAGTCTGCGCGACTGGATACCATGAACTGCTGCCTCTTTGATATCGCAAGCGTGCTGACCGGCGGCTTTGAGATGGGAAATGTATGGTACAATGAGCCGAAGACACTGGATACGGCCTTTGATGTGATGGGCGATATTATTTTAAGTACCGCAGCCCAGCAGTACGGCGGATTTACCGTACCGGAAGTGGACAAGGTACTGGCTCCCTATGCAGAGAAGAGCTATAAGAAATATCGGGAAGAATTCCTGAAATACACTGATCCGTCCTGGGAAGGCACGGAAGAAAGGGCAGAAGAGTATGCCATGAACAAAGTCCGCCGTGATTTTGATCAGGGCTGGCAGGGAATCGAGTATAAGCTGAATACCGTCGGTTCATCCAGAGGGGATTATCCGTTCGTGACCGTGACCATGGGTCTGGGACAGGAACGGTTTGCAAAAATGAGCAATATTTCTCTCCTGCAGGTGCATCAGGGAGGACAGGGCAAGCCGGGTAATAAGAAACCGGTGCTGTTCCCGAAGATCGTGTTCCTCTATGATGAAGCCATTCATGGCAAGGGCGGATGCTGCGAGGATGTCTTTGAGGCAGGACTGGAATGCTCCTCCAAGACCATGTATCCGGACTGGCTGTCCATGAGCGGAGAAGGCTATATTTCTGAAATGTACCAGAAATATGGCAGAGTCATCAGCCCCATGGGATGCCGTGCATTCTTAAGCCCCTGGTATGAGAGAGGCGGCATGAAGCCAGCCGATGAAAATGATAAGCCGATTTTCGTGGGACGTTTCAATATCGGTGCAGTCAGCCTTCACCTGCCTATGATTCTGGCGCAGTCCCGTTCCGAGAACCGGGATTTCTACGAAGTGCTGGATTACTATCTGGAAATGATCCGGAACCTGCATATCCGGACTTATGATTATCTGGGTGAGATGAGAGCGTCCACCAACCCGCTGGCTTACTGCGAGGGCGGATTCTACGGCGGACACTTAAAACCGGGCGATAAGATCAAACCTCTTCTGAAACCGATGACTGCTTCCTTTGGTATCACAGCCCTCAATGAGCTGCAGGAGCTGTACAACGGCAAATCCATCCGGGAGGACGGCGAGTTCGCCCTGGAGGTTATGAGATACATCAACAAGAAGGTCAACGAGTACAAGGAAGAGGACGGCATCCTCTACGCCATCTACGGAACCCCGGCAGAGAGCCTGTGCGGTCTGCAGATTGAGCAGTTCCGTAAGAAATACGGCATCGTGGAAAATGTATCCGACCGGCCGTATGTGAGCAACAGTTTCCACTGCCATGTAACGGAGAATATGACGCCTATCGAGAAACAGGACAAAGAAGGACGGTTCTGGGAGCTGTGTAACGGTGGAAAGATCCAGTATGTCCGTTATCCGGTGGGATATAATAAAGAAGCCATCCGTACTCTGGTGCGGAGAGCCATGAAGAAAGGCTTCTATGAAGGTGTGAACCTGTCCCTGGCCTACTGCGATGACTGTGGTTATCAGGAGCTGGAAATGGAGGTATGCCCCAAGTGCGGAAGCAAGAATCTGACCAAGATTGACCGCATGAACGGATATCTTTCCTATTCCAGAGTGAAAGGTGACACCCGTCTGAACAAGGCAAAAATGGCGGAAATCGCAGAGCGAGTTTCGATGTGAGTGAACATTCAGAGCCATGCACATGTTCGTAAATATGTGACTTATGCTTGCATGAAGGAACATATTTCGAAACATGTATATGGCGAGAAGCCATACATGAGCAAAAGGTCGCTAAGCAGATGTCCGGGGGACATCTGCTTAGCGAGGACCGCAGTGAAACGGAGAAAGCCTCGTAGAGGCGATTTTGCGAATGTGGCTCTGAATGTAATAATGAATAAAAAGTAATCAATAATAGTAACTGCCGCAGATCGCTATCCTTCTGCGGCTCTGCTGTGTTATAAAGGAGTAGAAAATTATGGCGAAAAGCAGCACCTATGATGCGGACAGTATCTCTGTCCTGGAGGGACTGGAAGCAGTTCGGAAACGTCCCGGTATGTACATCGGAAGTGTTTCTACCAAAGGACTGAACCATCTGATCTACGAGATCGTGGACAACTCCGTGGATGAGCATCTTGCAGGCTTCTGCAGCCAGATCGAAGTGTATCTGGAGAAGGATGGTTCCTGCACCGTGGCAGATAACGGCCGGGGAATTCCGGTAGGCATGCATGCGAAGGGAATGTCAGCAGAGCGTCTGGTATTTACGACACTTCATGCAGGCGGAAAATTTGATGATTCTGTATATAAGACCAGCGGCGGACTTCACGGAGTGGGTTCTTCGGTGGTCAATGCCCTGTCCACCTATCTGGACATCGAGGTATCCAGGGACGGCTATGTGCATCATGACCATTATGAGAGAGGAAATCCTACTATTGAACTGATCGATGGACTTCTTCCCACACTGGGCAAGACCAGAAAGACCGGAACGAAGATTAATTTTCTGCCGGATCCGGAGATCTTTGAGAAGACCCGTTTCAAGGCAGAGGAAGTCAAGAGCCGTATGCATGAGACCGCCTACCTGAATCCGGAACTGACAATTATTTTCGAGGACCGGAGAGGATCGGAAGTAGAACATATCGTCTATCATGAGCCGGACGGACTGGTAGGATTTGTAAAGGATCTCAATAAATCCCAGGAGACACTCCATGATGTGGTCTATTTCAAGGGGGAAAGTGACGGCATCACCGTGGAGGCGGCCTTCCAGTATGTCAATGAGTTCCATGAAAATGTACTGGGCTTCTGCAACAATATTTACAATGCCGAGGGTGGGACCCATATTACGGGATTTAAGACGGTTTTCACGACGGTTATCAACTCCTATGCCAGGGAGCTGGGCATTTTAAAAGATAAAGATGTGAACTTTACCGGAGCAGACGTTAGAAATGGTATGACAGCAGTCGTCTCCATCAAACATCCGGATCCTCGGTTTGAAGGACAGACCAAGACAAAGCTTGACAATCAGGATGCCTCCAAAGCGACGGCGAAAGTCACCGGTGAGGAGATTCAGCGGTATTTTGATCGTAACCTGGAGACCTTAAAGACAGTCATCGGCTGTGCAGAGAAGGCGGCAAAGATCCGGAAGACGGAGGAACGCGCCAAGACCAACCTTCTGACCAAGCAGAAATTTTCCTTTGATTCCAACGGAAAGCTGGCCAACTGCGAGAGCCGCGATGCTTCCAAATGTGAGATTTTCATTGTGGAGGGAGATTCTGCAGGCGGTTCCGCCAAGACGGCGAGAAACCGGACCTATCAGGCCATTCTTCCCATCCGCGGTAAGATTCTGAACGTGGAGAAGGCAAGCATTGATAAAGTGCTGGCCAATGCGGAGATCAAGACCATGATCAATGCCTTTGGCTGCGGATTTTCCGAAGGTTACGGAAATGACTTCGATATTACGAAGCTTCGTTACGACAAAATCATTATTATGGCCGATGCGGACGTGGACGGCGCACACATCAGTACATTGCTTCTGACTCTGTTCTACCGCTTCATGCCGGAACTGATCTATGAGGGACATGTGTACATTGCCATGCCGCCTCTTTATAAAGCCATGCCGTCCAGAGGAAAGGAAGAATACCTCTATGATGACAAGGCGCTGGAAAAATACAGAAAATCGCATACCGGTGCATTCACCCTGCAGCGTTACAAAGGTCTCGGTGAGATGGACGCTTCCCAGCTGTGGGAGACGACCATGGACCCGGAGCACCGAAGACTCCGCCTGGTGGAGATCGAGGACGCCAGACTGGCCGCTTCCGTGACCGAGATGCTGATGGGAACGGAAGTACCGCCCAGACGGAAATTTATCTACGACAATGCGGTTGACGCAGAGCTGGATGTGTAAGGAGGACTTTTCATGAGTGAAGAAATGATTATCAAAACAGAATATTCCGACATCATGCAGAAGTCCTACATCGACTATGCCATGAGTGTTATTGTAGCCCGCGCTCTGCCGGATGTGCGGGACGGCTTAAAACCCGTACAGAGAAGAACCCTTTACGATATGCATGAGCTGGGCATCCGCAGTGACCGCCCTTACCGTAAATGTGCCCGTATTGTCGGTGATACCATGGGTAAATACCATCCCCACGGAGACAGTTCTATTTATGAAGCGCTGGTTGTCATGAGCCAGGATTTCAAGAAAGGACTGCCGCTCATTGACGGACACGGAAACTTCGGTTCCATCGAGGGAGACGGAGCCGCAGCCATGCGATATACGGAGGCACGCCTTCAGAAAGTCAGCGAGGAAGCACTGCTGGCAGATCTTGATAAAGATATTGTGGACTTTGTGCCAAATTTTGATGAGACGGAAAAAGAGCCGGGCGTCCTTCCGGCGAGAATTCCCCATCTGCTCATTAACGGGGCTGAGGGAATTGCGGTTGGTATGTCCACCAGCATCCCGCCTCATAACTTAAGAGAGACCATCGACGCCATGGAAGCCTATATGAAAAACCCGGAACTGACGGTAGAGCAGCTGCTGGAAATCATGCCGGGACCGGATTTCCCAACCGGAGGTATCGTGGTCAATAAGGATGAACTTCCTGACATTTATCGGACCGGTGTGGGAAAAATCAAGATCCGCGGCCGTGTTGAGGTGGAAAAGTTAAAAGGCGGCAAGGAGCAGCTGGTGATTACGGAGATTCCGTACACCATGATCGGCGCCAACATCGGAAAATTCTTAAATGACATCGGAAGCCTTGTGGAGAGTAAGACCACCACGGATATTGTGGATATTACCAACCAGTCTTCCAAGGAAGGCATCCGTATCGTGCTGGAACTGAAAAAAGGAGCCGATACCGAACAGCTCACCAACATGCTTTATAAGAAGACCAGACTGGAAGATACATTTGGTGTAAATATGCTGGCAGTTGCAGACGGAAGACCGGAGACCCTGGGACTGACCCAGATCTTCGATCAGGTTATCGATTTCCAGTTTGAACTGAATACGAGAAAATACAAAACTCTGTTAAATAAAGAGCTGGACAAGAAAGAGATTCATGAAGGTCTTATCAAAGCCTGCGACGTCATCGACCTGATTATCGAGGTCTTAAGAGGAAGCCGGGATCTGAAGATGGCGAAAGGCTGTCTCATGAGCGGTGCCACAGAGGGCATCCGCTTTAAATCCGAGGCGTCCAGAAAGCAGGCAGAACAGCTTCGCTTTACCGAGCGTCAGGCAACGGCGATTCTGGAAATGCGGCTCTATAAACTCATCGGTCTGGAGATCGAAGCACTTATGAAAGAGCATGATCAGACCATGAAAAATATTGCCCGCTATTCCGAAATTCTCAATAACTACGACGAGATGCAGAAGGTCATTATTGCGGATCTGGAGCGTTATAAGAAATCCTACGGGGGAGAGCGGAAGACCGATATTGTCAATGCACAGGCAGCCGTCTATGTGGAGAAGAAGATCGAGGAGATGCCGGTGGTATTTCTCATGGACCGCTTCGGCTACTGCAGAACCGTGGATACAGCCACTTATGAGAGGAATAAGGAGGCCGCAGACAGCGAAAGCCGTTATGTGCTCACCTGCCGCAACACGGATCGGCTCTGTCTCTTCACCGACGCCGGAAAAATGTACACAGCCAAAGTACAGGAGCTGCCCTACGGAAAATTCCGCGACAAGGCATTCCCGATTGACAATTACAGCAACTTTGACAGCGCGCAGGAGCGGATTGTCTGCGTGAGCAGCATGGAGGACCTGATTCTGGGCACCATGCTCTTCGTGACCAAATATGGCATGACCAAGACGGTCAGCGGCTGCGAATACGATGTACGTACCAGAACCAGTATGGCTACCAAGTTAAATGAAGGCGATGAAGTGCTCTATGCCGGACTGGTGGGCGACCACACCCAGCTGGTGCTGCAGTCTGCGGAAGGCTGTTTCTTACGGTTCCCCATCGAGGAGATTCCGGAGAAGAAGAAAGCGGCCATCGGCGTGCGCGCCATGAAGCTGTCTGCCAAAGACCATCTGGAAGAAGTGTATGCACTGACAGATGGAGAAGAACGGAACATTCTTTATAAAGAAAAAGAAGTGGCACTGCAGAAACTGAAAAATGGAAGCCGGGATCAGAAGGGAACAAAGATCCGGGTATAAAAAGAAGAAAAAAGTTTCACGGATTCGTGAAACTTTTTTCTGTATATAAGGGTCTAATAGATAAAAGAAAACGAAAGGAGGAGGCGAATATGAAAGCTTCGGAAAAAGAGGCGCTTGTGCACGAGTGCCTGGTAAAGAATTATGAGAAATATTATCGGATGGCTTACAGCTATGTATTCCGTGAGCAGGATGCGATGGATATCGTTCAGGAAGGTGCCTACCGGGCGATCCTGAAAAGCGATCTTTTAAAACAGCCTGAATATGTGGACACCTGGATCTGCAAAATTATGATAAATGAGGCATTGCGCTTCTTAAAGAAAAATAAACTGGCAGAGGTAGATATGGATGCAGTCCCGGAACAGGGGCAGGAAGATCAGGTGGAAGACATTGATCTTCAGAGAGCTCTCGACAAACTGGATGAGCAGGAACGAACCATTGTAGTGCTCCGGTATTTCGAGGAAGAGAAGATCGATACCATCGGAAAAGTCATGGAACTCAATGTGAACACGGTGAAGAGCAGGCTTTATCGGGCCATGGATAAACTGAAAAAATATATGGAGACAGGAGGGACGGAACATGGAAGACTGGAAAAAGGAGTATGAGGAAATTAAAGTGCCTGACAATATGAAAGAACTGATGGAAGCATCGATTGAGAAAGCGAAAAAGGAGAAGAGAAAAGTGAAAAAAGTAAAAATTTGGAAAACATGTGTAAGCGCAGCAGCGGTACTGGCCATTGTGCTGGTCCTTCCCAATACCAGCCAGACAGCGGCAGCAGCCATGCAGCAGATTCCGCTTCTGGGAAATTTATTCAAGATTACAACGGTAAGAGAATATCAGGTAGATGAAGAGCGGAACACAGCCAATGTAAAAGTGCCGCAGGTGGAAGTGCAGGATACCACAGACGGAAATGCAGACGCAGATACGGCAGCACAGGCAAAAGAATCCGCAGATGCTATTAATTTTGATATAGAGGCAGAGACCAACAAACTCATTGACGAGTTCAAAGAGAGCATGAAAAATGAAGAAGGCTATCAGGATATTTACATTGACAGCAAGGTGCTGACGGATAATGACAGACTTTTCTCTCTGGAACTCATTCTCTATCAGGGAGCCGGCAGCGGTTATGAGCAGCACAAACACTACACCGTCGATAAACTGACCGGAAAAGAGCTGACGCTCAAAGATCTGTGCGGAGACGACTACATTGATACCATCAGCGAAGAAGTGAAGAAACAGATGCGGGAGCAGATGGCAGCAGACGAGAACGTGCAGTACTGGCTGGATGATCCGGAAGTGGAGGAGTGGAACTTCGACAAGATCGCAGAAGATCAGGATTTCTATGTAAATGCAGAAGGACATGTAGTAATCTGCTTCAACGAGTATGACGTGGCGCCGGGATCCATGGGATGCGTGGAATTCACCATGCCCCAGACCGTAACCCTGAACTAAAATAAATATTTATGTTGCAAAAGCCGGGTTTTTGGAAAAAGAACCCGGCTTTAGAAATATTTAAAGAAAATTCAGAAGATTTTCCTGCGGGAGTGTAGTAAAATAAAAAATAATTACGTTTCTATTAATGTAAATGCATTTACCGGAGGATACGACATGTTTTTCTTTCTGACACTTCTGGATGACCCGGAGGAACAACAGAAATTTACAGAGATTTATTATCAGTACCGGCATTTTCTGTGGTATGTGGCAAACCAGAAGCTGCAGGATGCCCATCTGGCAGAGGATGCGGTACAGGAGACTTTTCTGGCGCTGACCAGGCATCTTGACAAAGTGGAGGAAGTTCAAAGCGACCGAACCCGGAATTTTCTGGCGACGATTGTGCGAAGTAAAGCCGTGGATATTTTGCGGAAGAAGATGCCGGAGACAGAGCTTCTGGAAGCATATGGAGAAAAGCAGGAAAGCGGCGATATGCTGGATCAGTATCTGACGAAAGAAAATTATCACCGGCTGGTATCCTGTGTCCTGGAACTGGACGATACATACCGCACGGTATTTGAATATAAATTCATGTACCAGATGTCGGATGCGGAGATTGGGGATGTGCTGGGAATCTCAGCGAAAAATGTGAATGTTCGATATTTCCGGGCAAGGAAAAAACTGCAGGACATGATCAGAAAGGAGGTGCAGAAAGCTTGAGCAGACAGGAAGAGAAGAAAGCAGAGACAGAAAAATTATTGACCCGCGTGCTGGAAGAATGCCTGGATGAAGATTTAAGCTTTGTGCCTCCGGAGCGGGAAATTGCCAGAAGCCACACTTTTTCAGAACCCTTCGAGGAGAAGATGGATCAGCTTTTAAATGAGGGAGAAGAAGCGGTAAAAAAGGAAAAAGAGCGGGAAATTCGCGGACATTTCTCACCGAGATATGGACAGATGGCAGCAGCCGTATTGATTTTCCTGGTGGCAGGCTTTCTGGTATGGAATGTAAAAGATCTGTTTCATCCGGAAATTGCTTCAGAAAATACGAAGACGGAAACTGCTATGGATACTTCAGCTTATGAGGATGCCATGGTGGAAGAGAGTGCGGCAGAAGACGAGGAAGAAGTCATGACAACGGCAGAAAGCGCAGAAGCGGTGCAGGAAGATGCGGCAGCGGATCAGGCGGATGCCGGAACAAAAGAGATTTCCCCGCTGGAAGAAGAGTGGGCCAAAGGGGAGATTAGCGATCCGTCTCAGGAAGGCGTTTCCTACTGTGGCAAGCTGATTTATCCGGCGGTACAGCAGGAGGTTCCGGAATATCTGGAGGAAGTGACCACGCTTGTCAACTGTCCGGTGCAGGATGAAGAAAATACGACCATGGTGCTGAGCATTGGAAATATCGGTGAAAATACCGTGCGCTATCTGGACGGTTACGATATCGAAGTGCAGGTTGGCTCAACATGGTATGTCATCCCTCACAAGCAGTATGCACAGCGGTTCTGGAAAAATCTGGAGGGAAAGATGGCGATCGATATGGAAATCAATCTTTCCGATTTTGACATTGATTATGGCGCACAGGAATACCGGATCATTGCCTATGTAGATGGCCAGCAGGTGAGTGCAGAATTTACATTTGGAGAAGTTTTTGACGCAAAAATGGAAGAACAGGAGGCAGAGGAAGCCTCCGGACAGTAAAGGAGGGGTTGGATGAAAAAGAAAGGTCTGGCACTGTTATTAGCAGGAATGATGGTGCTGGCAGTAGGCTGTGGAAGCAGATCTATGATGACAACAGAAAGTGCGGTTGCGGAAAACAGTGCCGCTATGGATACAACCTATGCGGGCAGTCAGTATGATGCGAGTGTAGCAGAAGATGCTTATGAGGAAGATACCATAGACAGTGGAAGTGGTGCTACGTCAGAAAATGGCCTGGAATCCCAGGTGGAAAATGGCCGGAAGCTGATCCGAACCATCTATCTGTCCTTGCAGACCACGGATTTTGATTCTGTATTAAGTGATTTAAGTGCGAAGACCACAGAGTTGGGCGGCTATATCGAAAACTCATCGGTCAGCGGCAACAGCTACTATTACCAGAATACCCGGTATGCAAGCTACACCATCCGGATTCCGTCAGATCAGCTGGATCAGTTTGTAACGGTCGTAAGCGGTCTGGGAAATGTAACCCAGAAAAATGAATCCGTGGAGGATGTAACCCTTCAGTATGTGGATGTGGAAAGCCGGAAGAAAGCATTGGAGACCGAGCAGGACCGGCTGCTGGAATTACTGTCCCAGGCAGAAAATATGGAAGATCTGCTGGCCATTGAGAGTAAGCTTTCCGATGTGCGGTACGAACTGGAAAATTACGGAAGCCAGCTTCGCATGCTGGATAATCAGATTGATTACAGTACCGTCAATGTGGATGTGGACGAAGTGGAACGGGTTACCGATACGGGAGAAAAGAGTTTCTTTGGAGAAATCAAAGACCGGTTTGGCAACAGCCTTTATATGGTAGGCCGGGACCTCAGAGGATTTGTGATCATGGTACTTGGTTCCCTTCCGATTCTCATTGTCTGGGCGGTGATTATTGTAGTGGTGATATTGGCCGTGAAGAAAATCCGGAAGAGACGGAAGCAGAAGAAGGAAGAGAAGAAGGCGGAAGAATAGGTAAATAAGGGTAACTGTTCAGACCAAATCTCCAAAATGCTTCGCATTTCACGTCTGATTTATGAAATTTTGCTTGGCTCTGAACAGTTACAAATAATGATGATAGAAAAGGGACTGCAGTTTGTTAAAAACTGCAGTCCCTTTTTTTGGAATATAGAAGTTCGGGCTCTTTCTTTCGGATAAAGGATTCTAAAGTGCTTTGGTCAATCATGGATAGTGCAACACCTTCACGTGAAATGCAGAATCCGGCTGCATACATAGCAATCCGAATTGCAGTCTCCAGCTCGTAGCCATTTTGGAGATAAACCGCCAGGGCGGCAATAAATGCATCGCCTGCACCTGTGTTGTCCACAGAAATAAAACTGCAGGGAATGTCAAAATGTTTTTCGATAGTTCTTGTTTTTAAGACACAACCGTGTTCTCCCATGGTGACAATCACCGTTGAAATTCCAAAATTAAGAAAATAGTTTGTCCTTTCCTCAAAGGTAGATCCAATTGCCAGAGTATTTAACTCATTTTGATTGGGAACAATAATGTCAATATATTTTAAAAGTTCCGATTCCAGATGAATCTGTGCAGAGGGCTTTAAAATGACCGGGATTCCTTTTTCGTGGGCAATTTTTGCGGCCGCGATAAGCGGTGGAGCCGGAATTTCTGTCTGCATGAGACAATAACAACAGTTTTCAAAGGCATTTTGATTTACTGCAACATGGGACGCATCTAAAAGGTCATTGGCACCGGTCAGGATAGAAATGGTTGATTCTCCATCCGGCTGTACAAATATGAAAGCCTGTCCGGTAGAAACGTCCGAAAATCGTAATAACTTATCTGTCATAATGCAGTGTTCTTCCAATGAGGAAAGAATCAAATCTGAACCTATGTCATTTCCTATTGCACCTAAAATGTTTGCTTCTGCACCAAGCCTGGATACACCAATGGCGATATTGACGGCTTTTCCTCCTGGATGAAGAGTGAGATTGGAGGCAGTGCTGGTTACACCGGAGACAGGGAGTTTGTTTACTTTTAAATAATGATCAATATTGATACTACCAATTACGATCATATGTTTTTTCTGGCATGCACGTGGCGGTCCGATAGAAATAGTGTTTTTTACATGGCAGTCAAGACGGAAAGATTCAGGAGCGGATTTTTGCTCTAAAAGAGCAATCAGCTTTGTTGTAATATGCTGACCGATGGCATAATGAGGGATGCTGATATAGGAAAGCTGAGGGATAAATGCGGCCTTGGTCTGATCATCTTTTATAGCAACAATAGAAAGATCGCGAGGAATTTGACAGTGACGTTTGAGCAGTATGTTATATAGCTTTATGGCACTTACGCAATCCGGAATGATAATGGATGTAATAAGTCCGGAAGAAATTTTGGTCAATAGAGTATCATCGATCTGGTTTGCAATAAACTGTTCCCGGAAAGGAAGGTTTTCACTGAATAATGCCTCTTTGTAGCCTTTCAGAAAAGATTCGTTGTAAGGAGAATCTGTTAAAAGAAAGGCAATATTTTTATGCCCCACAGCAGTAAGCGCCTTAGCTGCTGTGTAGCCAATCTCATTAAATCTGATATCACTTGTCTTGAAGAAGTTCGTAGCCGAAGGAAGAAGCACATAAGGGATATTGTGGCAATAAAGTTTCTTCTTTAATTTGGCACTGGCTGATTCTACGGGCTGCCATAGGACGGCATCCACATTATTTTTGCAGGCAATTGCAATTGCATTTTCTTCTTCTTCAGGATTTTCGTGGGTTTTAAATGTAACTACCTGGTATCCTAGATTTTGAGCTTCGTCAAGAATTCCATCGAGAATTTTTAAAGAATAAGGTGAGGACAAAATTACACCAAGCAGAAACGTTTTAGAGTTTCCTGAATTGATACCTGAATAAGGACTGTAATTGAATTGTTTTACGATCTGCAGCACTCTGTCTCTTGTTTCGGCACTGATGCTGGAATCTTTATGATTCATGACCTTTGATACTGTGGAAACGGATACGCCGGCCAGTTTGGCAATTTCTTTTATTGTCATTGCAATACTCCTGTGTGCTTTATAGTGTATTTTTACATAAATATAATTATATGCAAATAAAGACACATTGCAAGATGCAAAATAATTTTAAAATATATTGACATCTATTGTGCAAAGTGATATATTCAGAACAGGGAAAATGATTTAGGAAAATAATTTTCCTGACAATATGTACGAGGTGATGAGGATGAAGGTGCTCTGTTTTGGATCGTTGAATATAGACTATACATATAAAGTCAGACATTTTGTGAAAAAAGGTGAGACACTTTCTTCGGATGGATTGAATGTTTACGGTGGAGGGAAAGGATTAAATCAGTCGGTGGCATTGGCGAAAGCGGGGACAGAAGTTTATCACGCAGGAGCCATAGGACAGGATGGTATGTTTCTGTTGGACATGCTGAAAGATGCAGGTGCACATACAGAATATGTGAAGGTTCTGGATGTAGTGAGAACCGGAAATGCCATTATTCAGAATGACAGGAGCGGTGACAACTGTATTCTTCTCTACGGAGGAGCTAATCAGGCGATTACGAGAGAACAGGTGGACGAAGTAATGGCACATTTTGAAAAGGGCGATTACATCGTACTGCAGAATGAAATTAATGAACTTGGTTATATCATGGAAAAGGCACATGAAAAAGGACTTGTGATTGTGCTGAATCCGTCGCCGATGAATGAAAAAATTTCCGCACTTCCGCTGGATGCGGTGGATTACTTCCTATTAAATGAAGTGGAAGCATCTCAGATTCTTGGAAAAGAAACGACAGAAAATGAGACATGGGAACAGATCGCAGAACAGCTTCTGGACAGATTCCCGCATGCATCCATTGTACTGACCATGGGAAGTGATGGTTCTGTATTTAAAAATTATGAAGAAACCGTAATCCAACCGATTTATAAAGTACAGGCAGTGGATACTACAGCAGCCGGTGATACCTTTACCGGATACTTTATCGGAGGAATTATAAGCGGACTTTCTGCAAAAGAAGCGATGGATCAGGCAGCGAAAGCTTCTGCAATCGCAGTTACAAGACGAGGTGCAGCCCCGTCTATACCGGTACTTTCTGAAGTACAGGCTTATTAAAATGGTGTCAGGCACCTGTGTTTTCCTTAGGGAGGGAGATGGCTGGGTGCTCTATATAATAAAATGAAAGGATGGTTTGACACATGAAAAGAAAAAGTTTATTAGCATTGGGAATGGTAGTTGCTATGACAGCAACGATGATGGCAGGATGCGGAAGCAGTTCTTCTGATTCCAGCGCAGCTTCCAGCGACAGCACTGAGGCAGCTGATACCGCAGATACTTCTGCAGATGCAACAGAAGAGTCTAAAGGTGGAAATTATAAGATTGCGGTTGTCCCGAAGATGACCAACATCGGATGGTTCCAGCGTATGGAGGAAGGCGTTAATGATTACAACAAAGAGAACGGGACTGATTATGTATACCGTGGTTCTGCAGAGGGTGCTGATCAGGCTGGTATCGTAGAGCAGATGCTCGCAGAGGATTGGGATGCAATCTGTGTAGTACCGTTTGACTCCGAGTCTCTTGCACCGGTACTTGAAAAAGCACGTGAGCAGGGCATCGTAGTAATCACTCATGAGGCATCTTCCATGGATCCGAAATACTTCGATTATGATATCGAAGCATTTGTAAATGCAGATTATGGTACTCATTTCGCTGAGGCTCTTTCTGATATCACCGGGGGAGAAGGATCTTATATCCAGTTCGTTGGAGACCTGAACAGTGTTTCTCACAACGAGTGGTGTGATGCAGCCGACGAGTACTTCGCAGCTAACACTAACATGACCAAGCTTGGTCGTTATGAGACTGGTGATGATACTACTTCATCCTACAACCAGACCAAAGAGCTTCTGCAGGCTAACCCGGATATCACTGCAATCGAAGGTTCCGCATCTACTGACGTAGTTGGTGCAGCACAGGCAGTTGATGAGCTTGGTCTGACCGGTAAAGTAGCAGTTGTTGGTACTTCTATGACTTCTATCGCACGTAACTATGTAGAAAAAGATGTTATCAATACCTTCTCTGTATGGGATCCGGCAAAAGCTGGACAGGCTATGATCGAGCTTGCTATCGATGTTCTTGATAATGGTGCAGCTCCGGACGCTCTGAATGTAGAAGGATATGAAAGCCTGACTGCAGATGGAACTGTTCTTTACGGAAATGCACGTGTTGATGTTACAAAAGACAATATGGACGAGTATGATTTCTAAAATGTAATACAAATGTAGCGACAGTTGCATATGAATGATGTAGCCGGAGCCCTTGTGGCAGCAGTGCCGCAAGGGCTCTGATACGTAAAATGGAATATTTGTGTAGTGGGTTATGGTTTTGAAAAAAGATAAGATAGAAGAAAGAGGGGAGCCGGAGCATGTCTGAGGAAGTTTTCCTTAAATTGGAAGGTGTGAAAAAGTCATTTGGCGGTGTTCACGCATTAAAAGGTGTTGACCTTGAAATCAGAAAGGGTGAGATTCACTGTCTGGCCGGAGAAAATGGCTGTGGTAAATCTACACTGATTAAAGCAATATCCGGTGTACATCACCCGGATGAAGGATCCATCTGGATTGATGGAGAAAAAGTCGAAAATATGAAACCTATGGATGCAATCAACAGAGGAATTCAGGTTATCTACCAGGATTTCGCCGTATTCCCGAACCTGACGGTTGCAGAGAATATTGCATTGAACGGGGAGTTGAAAAATAAATCAAAATTTGTAAACTGGAAACAGATTCATGAAGTGGCCGCAAAAGCCATGGAACAGGTTGGCGCAGATATTGATCCGGATATTAAGCTGGAACGGTTGTCTGTTGCAAACAAACAGATGGTAGCAATCTGCCGTGCAATTATCAATGATGCAAAACTTCTGATTCTGGATGAGCCAACCACAGCGCTGACTGCAAGAGAAGTAGATAAGCTGTGGGATATTGTGCGCGCTCTGAAGGCAAAGGGAATTGCCATCATGATCGTAAACCACAAGCTGGATGAGATCTACAGAATTGCAGACCGTCTGACGATTTTAAGGAATGGTACCTATATTTCCAGTGGCGATATTTCTGAATACGATCAGGCACGCTTCACAAAGGACATGACCGGTCGTGACATTGTGGAGACTAAATATGCACCGGAAGAGAGCGGAGAGGAAGTTTTAAGAGTAGAGCATCTGAGTCGTAAAGGGGCATTCGAGGATGTGTCCTTTACTCTTCATAAAGGTGATGTGCTTGGTATCACCGGTCTTCTGGGAAGCGGCCGTGGTGAGATTGGAGAAGCACTGTTTGGAATTGCACCTGCAGAATCTGGCAAAATTTACCTAAATGGAAAAGAGATTGAGATTAAGAGCGTCAAGGATGCCATTGCCAATGAGATTGGCTATGTGCCGGAGGATCGTCTGACACAGGGACTTTTCATGGAGAGATCCATTCAGGATAATGTGATCGCGGCATCTATCCGGAAATATATGAAGGGCGGAAAACTGGACGAGAAGGATATGGAGGAAACCACCAATCACTGGATTGAGGAGATTGGAATCAAAGCTCCATCACCGAAGCCGGCAGTTCGGACGCTTTCCGGAGGTAATGCACAGAAAGTCGTTATCGCAAAATGGTTGAATACGAATCCGAAGCTTTTTATTCTGGATGGACCAACGGTTGGTGTGGATATCGGAGCAAAAGCGGAAATTCATGAAATTCTTCACGGACTGGCAAAGAAAGGTGTTGGAATTATTATTATTTCCGATGACTTGCCGGAGTTGGTTCAGAATTGTAATAAAATCGTGGTAATGCGTGACGGAAAACTTTCCGGCAGCATGGATAATTCCATCGATGAGAGAACACTTGGAAATATTCTGGTCGGTGCCACGGAAGGAGGAGCAAAAGAATGAGAAGGAAACGGGATTGGAAATTAGCCATAACCAGTACTCCAATGATTCTGATCTACGTTATGGTTGTATTCTGTATCGTGGCGGCAATCCGTCAGCCGGCATTTATAAGTCCGGCAACACTGATTAACCTTTGCCGCGCCGGTATTTTTACCATGTGTTTTGCAATCTGCGAGATGGTGGTTATTATTTCAGGTGGAATTGACGTATCGTTCCCGGCAGTCGGATGCGTGGCCATGTATGTGCCGATTTACTTGTATAACCATGACATGGGTCCGGACAATGCACTGTTTTTCTTCGGACTGGCAATGCTGATCGGACTGGTCTTTGGTGTACTGAACGGAGTGCTGGTATCTTACCTGAAACTCCCGCCACTGATCGCAACGCTGGCTACCAGCAGTGTGGCTTCAGGAGGACTGATTATGCTTCTTGGTACCAGAGAATATACAACTCTGCCGCCTTCGTTGGAGGCTGTCTACAGTGTGAACCTTCTGACTTATGTAGATCCGAATACTGGATTTAACTATCCGCTGACCGCACTGTTCTTGGTTCCGGTTATTCTGTGTGTTGTAATGGCACTGATAATGAAATATACCATGCTTGGCCGTGGCATTTATGCCATCGGCGGTGACAGCAATGCTGCAAGAATTGCAGGTTTTAACGTAAGAAAATTTCAGTTTATCGCGTACATTTTCTGCGGTGTTATGGCAAGTGCAACTGCTATGATCTATACAACGCTGATGCACTCCAGCACGACGACGGCTCTGATGGGCGAAGAGATGATTATCATTGCTGCATGTGTCGTAGGAGGATGCCGTCTGACAGGTGGACACGGAAGTGTCGGAGGAACCATTCTTGGTGTGCTTCTTATTACACTGGTACAGAACAACTTGAACATGCTGGGCGTTCCGACCTGTTGGCAGACATTCGCAGTAGGTGTGGTACTGCTTCTCGGTGCAGTCCTTTCTTCTGTCCAGGCAAAACGTATCGAAAAAATGGGTAAGGTTTAAGGAGGTGTACGGATATGAAAAATAAAGCTTTACATAAAACGGTGCCGGACACCCATATTCTGACCATTGTTGGACTGATGGTGCTGGCTCTGATACTGATGGGAATTCTTCAGCCAGGTAACTACTTTACACTGAAAAATGCAAAATCCATGATTTTCCAGTTCCCGGAATATGGTATTCTTGCTTTTGGAATGATGGTATGCATGATCGCCGGCGGCATTGACCTGTCACTGGTAGGAATCATGAACTTTACCGGTGTGCTGGCAGCCATGATTGTGACCAAAATGACAGAGGGCGGCGAAGGAATGGCAATCCCGGCAATTTTCGCTGCTGTTGTAGTTGCTGTTGTAGTGGGTGGTGCCTGTGGCGCTTTTAATGGATTTATCATTGGATATTTTAATATTCCGGCTATGCTGGTAACACTATGTGGGCTTCAGCTTTACACAGGTTTGGCCTATGGAATTACCGGAGGTCCGGCAATTAACGGTATGTGTGATGCTTTCAAAAATATCGCAAATGGGTCAGTTGCAGGAATTCCCTATGTACTGTTCATCTATATCATTGTAGTGGCAGTAGTTGCATTTGTTATGAGAAGTACAGTGTTTGGCAACGAAATATATTTCCTCGGAAGTAATGCGAGAGCATCTAAATACAGTGGAATTAATACTTTGCGTGTAACCATTATGACGCATATGTTCAGCGGTATCCTGGGCGGCGTATCAGGTATCCTGATTACCAGCCATTTAAACAGCGCGAAGAGTTCTAATGGTTCTACCTATACACTTCTGACTCTGCTGATTGTTGTTCTCGGTGGAATCCATCCGGACGGAGGAAAAGGACGTGTAACAGGTGTGGCACTTGCTACCATCCTTCTGCAGATGATAGCCAACGCATTTGGTCTGCTGCATATGGATGATAACGCAAAAACATTTGTAAACGGATGCCTGCTTGTAGCAGCGCTTCTGCTGGATGTATATCTGGACAAACGGGCAGCAAAGAAAAAAGCGGCTTAACTTACAGTAAATCTAAATTAAGAAAGGTGTGTGCTGCATCATGAAAACAATCAAAGTAAAGAAACTGACAAAAGAAGCGTTTGCCCCATACGGTGAGGTACTTACCATTGAAGGACGCGAGGCAGGGGGAAATCCAGCATCTCATCTCTGGTATCCACAGGTAGTAGTGATTAATAATCCGACTTCCATCAACCTGATGAAAGTAATCCCACATGAGTTTGTACTGAGAGATTTTGAGGCACATGATCATACGACAGAGAATCTTCTGGCTATGGATGGTGACTTGATTGTAGGTATGGCTCCGGCCGGAGACCTCAAAGCAGAGAACGTGGAAGCGTTCTATATCCCGGCAGGATTCGGAATCTCCCTGAAACCGTCCGTATGGCATGCAGTGCCGTTTGCAGTTGGAAAAGAAGTCATGAGCGCATGCATCTTTAAAAATAATACCAGTCATGATGATATCTATTTCGCTTCCATCCCGGAAGAAATTGGACTGACAATGTAGAGTAATTGACAACAATAAAAGCAGGAGGCTTATAAAGATGAAAAAGATTATTAACGCACCAGAAAATTATACTGATGATATGCTGAAAGGAATCTATGCAGCACATCCGGATCAGGTAAAGTATGTAGAGAATGATCTTCGCTGCTACTGTACTGCTAATAAGAAAGAAGGCAAGGTTGCTATTATCACCGGAGGAGGAACCGGACATCTGCCGCTGTTCCTTGGTTATGTAGGTGATGGTCTTCTTGATGGCTGCGGAGTCGGCGGTGTGTTCCAGAGTCCGTCTGCTGAACAGATCTACAATGTCAGCAAGGAAGTAGAAGCCGGTGCCGGCATCCTGTATCTGTACGGCAACTACACCGGAGATATCATGAATTTTGACATGGCAGCTGAGATGTGTGAGATGGATGACATCGAGACCAGAAGCATTGTTGGTGCAGATGATGTCAACAGTAACGCAAATCCGGATACCCGCCGTGGTGTGGCAGGAATTTTCTTCATGTACAAATGTGCCGGAGCAAAAGCAGCTGAGATGGGAACTCTGGATGAGGTTCTGGCTGCTGCTCAGAAAGCAAAAGATAATACAAGAACTGTAGGATTTGCGCTGACTCCGTGTATTATTCCGGAGGTTGGACATTCCAACTTCACTCTCGGAGAGAATGAGATGGCTATGGGTATGGGTATCCATGGCGAGCCGGGAGTATGGAACGGACCGATTAAGACTGCAGATGAGTTAGCAGAAGAGAGCATGAAGACATTGCTTGACGATATGCCGGTAAAAGAGGGCGAAGAACTCTGCGTTCTGGTCAACGGACTTGGCGCTACCAGTATTGAGGAACTTTACATTTTATCTGCAAGTGTTCGTAAAATTCTGGATGAGAAGGGAATTAAGACTTATCGCACTTTCGTTGGAGAATATGCAACCAGTATGGAGATGGCAGGAGCATCTATCAGTATCTGTAAAGTAGATGATGAGATGAAGAAATGGATCGACATGCCGGTGAAGACTCCGTTCTACACCCAGGCGTAAGTGACAGAATTTGAGGAGGATGACAATCATGGAGAAGTTTACAACGGAGCAGCTGCCGGATCTGTTTGCCGGAGTTGCATCAATGTTTGCCGAGAAAAAAGAAGAACTTTGCGATATGGATGCAAAGATGGGAGACGGTGACTTGGGATTGACCATGGACAAAGGCTATGGAGCACTTCCACAGTTAATTAAAGAAAATACGGAGCCGGGCGACATCGGTAAGACACTGATGAAAGCAGGTATGAAGATGGCAGGTCTGGTACCGAGTACCATGGGAACCCTGATGAGCAGCGGTGTGATGGAAGGCGGAAAAGCACTGAAAGGAAAGACAGAGTTCGGTGCAGAAGAACTTTCCGTATATTTGACTGCATTTGCAGCAGGTATTAAGAAGAGAGGTAAATGTGAACTGGGCGACAGAACCATTCTTGATTCTGTAGACGCAGGAGCCAAAAGTGCGGCAGAGGCAGCAACAGCCGGAAAGACCATGGAAGAAGTGATCGAGGCTGCATGCCAGGGTGCAGCAGCAGGTGTAGAAGCAACCAAAGATATGGTTCCGAAATTCGGCAAAGCAGCAGTTTTCGCTGCGAAAGCAGCAGGTGTTGCAGATCAGGGAGCAGTTGCAGGAATGTACATGATCCAGGGTCTGAAACGTGGAATTTGCGGTTAACTGATTCTTTCTTTTATATCAAAACCATTCGCAGAAAGGGCAGGTAATTTACCTGCTCTTTTTGCATTTGTAAACCATGCCCCGCAATGTTAAACGTACATATATCGCTGCAAAATTGTGGAGTACTAAAAAGGGTGCTTGAAAAACCAAGCACCCTAGTGTATAATTTGATTAGAAAGTGAATCGGATGCAACTCCGATTTGCCCTCTGTAGAATTAAACTATAAAGAATAGCATCCTAGACTTTGCGAGGGTATGGGATGCTATTTCTTTTTATCAATATGATTATCTATGTAAGACAGAGCCGCGAAAATTACTAAGGAAATGCTGATTAAATCAGCATTTCCTTAGCTGCCGCCGGCGGATCGCAC
>CAVFMZ010000005.1:0-51095 GCA_963623675.1 Firmicutes bacterium CAG:176
TGGAACAGGTTTATGCCTTTTTTATTGGCTGAAATATTGAATTTTCAAGGTTCAACACACCTTATTGGTGTGGGAAGTTTTAGTTACTTATATTGCACAGAAGAAATTTAACTATCCGGCCAATAAGATTTTCGGAACCGGAACGCTTTTGGACACCGCACGCTTTAATAAGATGCTGGGTGATCTCTGCGGCGTGGATGCCAAAAATGTAACGGGATTTGTACTGGGAGAGCATGGCTCCACGTCCTTCATTCCGTGGAACACAGTAAATATCGTGGGCGTGCCTTTTGACCAGCTGAAAGAGCAGTTTGACCTGGAAGAACAGCCGGATAAGGAAAAACTTCTTCATGACACCAAGGTTATTGGTCTGGATATTGTGGAACTGAAAGGTTATACCAGCTCCGGCGTGGCGTTAAGTGCCTGTCGTCTGATCGGAAGTATTGTGCGGAATGAAAAGTCTGTAGTGCCGGTGTCTACCGTTGTGTCAGGTCAGTATGGCATGACTGGTGTAGCCATGAGCCTTCCATGCGTCATTTCCAAAAATGGTATTGACCGGGTGCTGGAGCTTCCGCTGGATGAGACGGGGAAGAAAGATCTGCAGAACTGTTATGAACATCTGCGGACGGCCATTACCAGTGTCTATCCGGAAGAAAAAAATTTGTAAAATCCTATTGACATACTCTGAAAACAGGAGTACCATAACAGTCGTTATATGAACTTCGCAATGACGAGGACGAGTAACTGGAAGGAATTCTACAGAGAGCCGCGGATGGTGGAATGCGGTGATGCAGTTTCAGTGAAAATCACCTCTGAGCATCCGGTTCGAGAAGCACGTTACCGCGTAGATCCGGACGACTGACAGTCGTTATCCTGTCGCTCATTAGTGGATGAGTAAAGAGTGGTCATGGATTCCATGGCAAGAAGAGTGGTACCGCAGAGGATTTTAAACCTTTGTCTCTTGTAGAGAGACAAAGGTTTTTTTGTTGTCCGGACAGCATAAAAATTCCTGCGAATCATTTGAACTATGGTGTGAAGAGGCATATACAAAAGAGAGAAAAGGAGACTCAAAATGAACGTACTGAAAAAAATCACTAATTTTGTAAGCCGTTATATGGCGGCCATCGTTATCCTCATGGCACTGGTTGCATTATTTGCACCGTCTACTGTCAGCTTTGTTAAGACAAGCTATGTCAATACACTGCTTGGTATTGTTATGTTTGGTATGGGACTTACCCTGAAACCGGATGATTTCAAAGTCGTATTCAGCCGTCCGAAGGACGTGATCATCGGTTGCATTGCCCAGTTCACCATTATGCCGCTTCTGGCATTCGGACTGACCAAAGTGTTCCACTTGAGCCCGGAACTGGCAGTGGGTGTGATCCTGGTAGGTACCTGCCCGGGAGGAACTTCTTCCAACGTTATGACTTACCTTTCCAAAGGTGATGTGGCACTGTCCGTTGGTATGACTTCTGTATCTACGATTCTTGCTCCGTTCCTGACTCCGCTGCTGACCAAGCTGTATGCAGGACAGACCGTAGATGTCAATGTAGTGAGCATGTTCGTATCCATCATCAAAGTTGTGATTGTACCGATCCTGCTTGGATTTATCATCAATCATTTCTTTAAGAAGTTTACCGAGACGGTAGTAGAAATCCTTCCGTTGATTTCCACAACCGCTATCGTAGCCATTGTTGCAGCCGTTGTATCCGCAAACTCTGCAAAGATCATGACTTCCGGTCTCCTGATCATCGGTGTTGTCATTCTTCACAATGTACTGGGTTATAGCCTTGGCTATGTTATCGGAAAGGTCCTGAAGCTGGATGAAAGCAAATGCCGTGCAATTTCTATCGAAGTTGGTATGCAGAACTCCGGTCTGGCAACATCCCTTGCAACCGTACATTTTGCACAGTATCCGCTGGCCACCATTCCGGGAGCAGTCTTCAGTGTATGGCACAACGTATCCGGGGCAATTCTGGCAAACTTTTTTGCAAGAACTGCGGAAAATAAGTAGAATCAGACAGCAGCTATCGAGAAAAGTTAGCTGCTGTTTTTGCGTGAAAAATATTGACTTAAACCATGCTTCAAGGTATAGAATGTACTTATATCATGGGCACAAGGAGGAAACAATATATGAGTTATTTAGGTGAAGACATTAAAAAACTTGGCTTTGGTCTCATGCGTCTGCCACAGACCGAGAATGGCATTGACGTGGAGCAGACTAAAGAGATGGTAGATCTGTTTTTACAGGCAGGATTTACCTATTTTGATACGGCATGGGCTTATGCAGGTTCCGAGGATGCCATCCGTCAGGCACTGGTAGAGCGTTATCCGAGAGAGAGCTTCCAGCTGGCTACCAAGAATGCAGCATGGATCAACTGCAAGACAAAGGAAGAGGCTTATGCACAGTTCGATACTTCCTTAAAGCAGACCGGAGCAGGCTATTTTGATTTCTATCTGCTTCACAATCTGGGAGAGATGAGAACCGGATATTTCGATAAATTCGATATGTGGAACTGGGTACAGGAGAAGAAGAAAGCTGGTCTGATCCGTCATGTAGGATTTTCCTTCCATTCCACACCGGAAGAGCTGGAAGAGATCTTAAACGCACATCCGGAGATGGAATTTGTACAGCTGCAGATCAATTATGCAGACTGGGACAACCCCGCTGTACAGTCCGGAAAATGCTATGAAGTAGCCAGAAAACACGGCAAACCGGTGATCATTATGGAGCCTGTGAAAGGCGGCATGCTGGCAACTCCGCCGGAATCTGTTGCAAAGATCATGAAAGACGCAGAGCCGGAATCTTCCGTAGCATCCTGGGCGATCCGTTTTGCGGCCAACCTGGAGGGCGTGATCACCGTTCTGTCCGGTATGAGCAATGTGGAGCAGATGAAGGATAACCTTTCCTATATGAAAGACTTCAAGGGTCTGACCATTGCACAGAAAGAAACTCTCAAAAAAGCACAGGAAGAACTGAACCGTATTCCGCTGGTTCCGTGTACCAGCTGTAATTACTGCGCGAAAGTCTGTCCGAAGGAGATCGGTATCTCCGGTTCCTTTACGGCCATGAATTACCTGACTCTCTATGGAGACAAGGCAATGGCACTTCATCAGGAGAACTGGCTGGTAGGCGGCCACGGCAGAAAATCCGCTGACCAGTGCGTGAAATGCGGAAAGTGCGAGGAAGTCTGTCCGCAGCATATCAAGATCCGGGACAATCTGGAACAGGTATGCGAGAAATTATTGCAGAAATAGGCTGCTGGTGTTAGAGCTGTTATAACAAACCGGCATTTGACAGGGGCTCATGATCTGGTATATAATCCTCACATACCCCACATGGTATAGTATGGAGGAAAACATATGAAACAGTGTATGGATGCAGATAACCTGCATCGCAGATTAAAAAAGATTATCGGTCAGGTACAGGCTATTGACCGGATGATAGATGAGGATGTTCCCTGTGAGGATGTGCTGTCACAGATTAATGCAGCCAAATCCGCACTTCACGGATGCGGGAAAGTGGTTCTGGAAGGTCACATCAAGCATTGTGTCCGCGACGGCATCGAGCACGGAGATGCAGATAAAACCATTGAGAGCTTTACAAAAGCTGTAGAACGATTTTCCAATATGAGCTAGTCTGACAAGAGGAGCTGTTATACATGAAAATGTATAACGGCTCTTTTTTTCTGCAAAATTATCATTTTTCTATTGACAACCTATACCCCTATAGGTATATAATACATATACCCCATAAGGTATAAGAAAAGAGGATGATGATGAAGAAAGATATTACATTGTTGGTGATTGGAGGAATCTCCGTTCTGTGCAGCCTTTTAAAGATTCAGCCGTTTCCGTTTGATATGGCATGGATTGCGATTATACTCTGCGGACTGCCGATTATTCTGGAGGCAGTTATCGGACTGGTAACGGCATTTGACATTAAAGCGGATGTGCTGGTATCTCTGGCATTGCTGGCATCCGTTGGCATCGGTGAGATTTTTGCAGCCGGAGAGGTTGCATTTATTATGCAGCTGGGCGGTCTCCTGGAGGAGCTGACCGTGGCAAGAGCCCGTGCAGGAATCGAAAAGCTGGTTCACCTGACACCGCAGACGGCCAGAGTGTTACGTGATGGAAAAGAAACGATTATTCCGGCAGAACAGGTACAGATCGGTGACCGGATTAAAGTGCTTCCGGGTGAGACCATTCCGGTGGACGGTGTGATTGTATCCGGACAGACTTCCATCAACCAGGCAGTCATGACCGGTGAATCCCTTCCGGTAGATAAGACGGTGGGAAACGAGGTATCCAGTGGTACCGTGAATCAGTTCGGAGCATTTGAGATGGAAGCTTCCCGGGTGGGAGAGGACAGTTCTATTCAGAGAATGATTCGTCTGGTACAGTCCGCGGATGCAGGCAAGGCTAAGATTGTCGGTATTGCAGACCGCTGGGCTACCTGGATTGTAGTCATTGCCTTGAGTGCAGCTGCTCTGACCTGGTTTCTGACCGGTCAGATCATCCGTGCAGTGACCATTCTGGTTGTGTTCTGTCCCTGTGCGCTGGTGCTGGCCACGCCGACGGCTATCATGGCAGCCATTGGAAATGCCACCAAACACGGTTTTCTCGTGCGGGAAGGCGATGCACTGGAACGGTTATCCAAAGTCAAAGTCATTGCATTTGATAAGACGGGAACCCTGACTTACGGAACACCGGAAGTAGTGGCAGCTGTCAGCGTAACGGAACAGTATACAGACGAAGAGATTTTCCGGATGGCTGCGGCAGTGGAACAGTTTTCCGAGCATCCTCTTGGAAAAGCAGTGGTCAACTGCTATAAAAAAGAACATACTGAGACCATCACGAATGTGTCTGATTTCAAAATGATTCCGGGAAGAGGAGTCAGCGCCAGCGTGGATGGAAAACAGGTCTATGCCGGTAATCCGGAACTTCTGAAAGAACAGGGCATTGATTCGGAGCTTCCGGAAGATGCAGATACATATCAGAAACAGGGATGTACGGTGATGTATCTGGCTGTGGATGGAATCCTGGCCGGATATCTGGCCATGTCCGATACCCTCCGTGAGCAGAGTGCCGGAATGATCAAGAGCCTTCAGGAGCTGTCTGTACAGCCGGTACTTCTGACAGGAGATCATGAACAGGCGGCAAAAAATATTGCAGGACGGCTTCAGATTCAGGAAGTCTGTGCTAACTGCCTGCCGGAAGATAAGCTCAATTATATTAATTGTTGCCAGCAGAATGGAAGACCCGTCTGCATGACCGGAGACGGCATCAACGATGCACCGGCGCTGAAAAAGGCAGAGGTCGGAATTGCCATGGGCGGCGTAGGCAGCGATATTGCCATGGATGCAGCGGACATTGTTCTGGTGGATGACGAAGTAAATGAACTTCCGCATCTGATTGCCCTTTCCAGACGCATGATGACGACCATCAAACTGAACATGACCTTCTCCATGACCCTGAATTTCCTTGCCATCACCCTTGCGATTCTCGGAATCCTGAATCCGGTGGTAGGCGCGCTGGTACATAACGCCGGTTCCGTGCTGGTGATTGTTAATTCGGCATTTCTGTTAAAGTGGAAGAAACGCTGACCGCTCACAGCCTGTCACTTCCGTCTTTGGTGTGAGAGTGAAAAAAATAAGAGATACAGTCCCGGCATGATTGTATCTCTTATTTTTTTGTGCTATACTTTTGTAAACTAGATTAGATATAGCTAACTAAGAGGAAGAAAATGATGAAAGAATGGATACTGAAGGGAACCGATGTGAGGCGCTGGTACGGAGAGGGAGAAGTGGCTGTACATGCGTTAAATGGGGTTTCTTTTGAGGTGCGGCCACGGGAATTTGTGGTCGTTTTGGGACCGTCCGGTTCCGGTAAGAGTACACTTCTTAATCTGCTTGGAGGCATGGATAAGGCAAGCGGCGGGGAGCTTTTATACCGGGATCAGAATTTGTCAGAAATGACGGAAAGTGAGCTTTCCAATTACCGGAGAAATGTAGTCGGATTTGTATTTCAGTTTTTTCACCTGATACCGACTCTGACGGCCAGGGAAAATGTAGAGCTGTCTGCCAGCATTACGGAAGGCTCCCGCAGTGCAGAAGAAGTACTGGAAATGGTGGGGTTGGCACAGCGGAAAGACCATTTCCCGTCCCAGATGTCCGGCGGTGAGCAGCAGCGGGTCTCCATCGCCAGAGCTATCGTGAAGAATCCGTCGATTCTGCTCTGTGACGAGCCAACCGGAGCATTGGATTCCAAAAACTCCCTGGCGGTGGTACAGCTTCTACTGGATGTGCGGGATCAGATCGGATGCCCGGTAGTAACCATCACCCACAATGCGGAGATGGCGAAAGTAGCGGACCGGGTATTTTATATGAAGGACGGGCAGATTCAGCGGATAGAGGAAAATGCCCATCCATTGAAAGCGGAGGAACTGCAATGGTAAAACTGCTTTTGCAAAAGATGCTCCGCGACATGAAGAAAAGCATGGCGGCCTATGGCATCTGCCTCCTGATTGTTGCTGTGGGATTCTGCGGTTACTGCCTTATGTCGGTGGCGGAAGACCATCTGACCGCATCCAGGGATCTGCTCTATGAACGAAGCTCTTTTGCGGATGGATTTGCGGAAGTGCAGGAAGCGCCTGCTGCGATTACGGACAAGTTGAAGAAAATTCCGGGAATCACGGATGCCAATGCACGGATTATAAAGGAAGTCCGTATCAAAGAGGAGAATCAGGAGCAGGGAAATACGACCGCGCGGCTGAAACTGATTTCCTATGAAAAGGGCGGATCCGATGTGCCCATGCTTTTTCAGGGCATGGACGCAGGTGACGGAGATCTGCAGATGGTGGCCGGAAACGCATTTCTGGAAGCCCGAGGATATTCGCCGGGACAGAAAATCCGGGTGATGATTTCCGGAAAAGAGACGGAATTTGAGATTACGGGCGGAGGTATTTCGCCGGAAAATATTTATATCATCCGGAATATTGTTGAGATGTATCCTGATCCTTATCATTATGATGTGGGATTTGTCAGCCGGCGGACCATGGAAAATCTCTATGGCATGCAGGATATGGCAAACAGCTTTACATTTACATTACAGCCGGGGTATGAAGTGAAGGATGTCAAAGACCAGGTGGAAGAACTTCTGAAACCCTATGGCTGCTACAGCGTTTACGGAAGAGAAGATCATCAGTCCGCTTCCATGCTGAATTCGGAGTTGAGTCAGCTGGAAGAGATGGCGGTGGTGCTGCCGTTTCTGTTTCTTTTTGTGGCGGCAGTGGTGCTTTATATTACCATGCACCGGCTCATTGATCAGCAGCGTATTCAGATCGGAACCATGTTATCACTGGGAATTACCGGCAGACAGATCGGACTTCACTATCTGGGCTATGGTCTGCTCATCGGTGTGATCGGCGGAGCCGTGGGCGGTCTTCTGGGTAATTTCGGAGCATCTCCGCTGATTGCATACTACAGACAGTATTATAACCTGCCGGATGCCATAGCCGGGATTTCCATGAAATATCTGGTGCTGGGAACCGTGCTGGCAGGAACGTTCTGTGGAGCGGTAAGCTTCCTGTGTGCAAAAAATCTGACAGGCTTAAGTCCGGCAGATGCGTTACGGCCGCCTGCGCCGAAGAGTGCGAAAGCGACGCTGGCAGAGCGGATTCCCGGATTTATCAAATTATTTACCGTGCCTGGCATTATGGCGCTTCGAAGTATCGGAAGAAACCGGAGACGAAGCCTTCTGTCTCTGTTCGGTATTGCCTGTGCTTTTATGATTACGGCGACGCTGATGTCGGTCAATTCCCTGTTTGACGTCTTTCTCTTTGATAATCTGGAGAAAGTACAGCATCAGGATTTTACCGTATATTTTGAACAGCCGCTGAAGACGGAGGAAGTGCTTTCGTCTATCCAGAACAGCCAGATTGAGAAGATGGAACCCTTTGCGGAAACCCAGGGAAAACTCATGCGGGGTGACACGGAACTGGACTGCACTCTGCAGGCCATTGAACCGGATTCCACCCTCTGCCGCTTATCGGATAAAGAGGGACGGAGAGTCAAAGTGCAATCGGACGGCATTGTCCTGTCCATCCATATGAGCCAGCGGCTGGGTGTGAAAGCCGGGGACTGGATCGATGTGAAAGTCATGTATCCGGAAGAACGGATTACCAGAATCCGGGTCACCGGTGTGATGGAACAGTATATGGGAACCACCGCTTACCTATCGCCGGAAGGTCTGGCGAAGATCAGTGAATACCAGGATGTGTGTACAGGAATTTATATTAAGGCGGCAAAAGATGCCCAGGAAGAATTGTGGAAGAGCTTTGACGGTGCACCGCTGGTCACCGGAATTGAGAGCCGGGCAGCCAAACTTGATACCTGGCGGAATCTCATGGGAAGTTTTACCGTGATGATCGGTTCCATGGTGGTTCTGGGAATCCTTATTGGCCTGGCAGTGCTGTACACCAGCGCACTTATCAGTTTTGAGGAACTGAAGAGGGAACTGTCCGTTATGCGGATGCTGGGACTGACCGCGAAGGAATGTCTGGAAGTCATCAGCGTGGGACAGTGGATTCTGACGGCGGGAGGCATTCTGCTCGGCATTCCCATGACGTTGTGGATGAGCCATATGCTTGCGGTTTCCATGTCAGCCAAGATGTACAGCATTCCGGATTTTGTGGATGTGACTTCCGTACTGGAGTCCATCGTCCTTATGGGCGTTGCCGTATGGATCAGTTCACAGCTGATTTTGAGAAAATTAAAGGCGGTATCACCGGTATCGCTTCTGATGGAGAGGGAATAAAGATGAAGAAAAAAGTAAAACTGATTCTGGCAGGGGCAGCTGTCCTTGTACTGGCAGCTGTCGGACTCTATGTGCTGTTAAGTCCGGTATCGGTGGAGACGGAGATCATGGAAAAGGCAGATCTTACGGAAACCTTCACGGTATCTGCCACCGTAACACCGAAGAACAGCCAGTATGTGTGCGCGCCTCTGTCCGGACAGGTGACGGAGATTTTATTAAAGGAAGGCGAGACGGCCAGCACCGGAGACCAGGTAGTTGTCATTGATGATTCCGAGGCCCGGGACGAGCTGGAACGTCAGAAGACTTCGCTGGAAGCCCAGAAAGCAGGCGTGAAAAGTCAGGGAAATTCCGCCAAAGCAGAGGTGGCAGTGAGCCGTCAGCAGCTGGAAAACCAGCTCAATCAGGCAAGAACTACCTATGAGCAGCTCTATGGGGAAAATGGAAATGCTGAGCAGCTGTTCCAGATTGCATCTGAAAATTTCCAGGTGGCAAATGTAGCCTACTGGAAAGCCTATGATAAATATGATGGTTCCACTGATCCCACCAAACAGTCCCAGTTAAGCGCTCTGGAAAGCACCAGGGCAGCAGCGGAACAGGCACTGGTGGAAGCGGATACCAACCGTTCCGAGAGTACCAAAGCATACTATGAGAGTATGATTGCTTCCTATGAAAATCAGTTAAAGCTTCTGGATGGCAGCAGCAGTTCCCTGACCCAGAGTACGAAGGCATCCGAAGATCAGCTCTCCACCCAGGAAGAGCAGGTGCAGAGCCAGCTTGACAAAGCAGAACCCACTGCGCCGCTCGATGGCGTGATCTGGGAAATGCTGGTGAAAAACGGAGACTACGTAGCAGCTAACCAGTCCCTGTACCGGATCTATGATCCGTCCGAAATGACGCTGGAGGCGGATCTTCTTGATACTCAGGCAGCACTCATTCATGACGGTGACGAAGTGACGGCGGAACTGTCCGACGGCAGCACCGTGGATGCAACCGTATCCTTCTTATCTCCGGTATCCACAGAAGAACTGTCCGTTCTCGGCATTGAGGAGAACCGGAGTAAAGTAATCCTTACCGTAGACGGACTGTCCGACCGCATCGGCGCCGGACATCAGGCAGACCTTACCTTCCATGCCGTACATAAAGAACAGGTACTGCAGGTACCGTCCTCCGCCATCGTGCCGGATACGGACGGAGACGCCGTCTATGTGAAGAAAGGCAGCCGCGCCGTGCTGACCCCGGTGGAAACCGGAGAACAGAGCGACGGCAGAACCGAGATCGTCAGCGGCCTGGAAGAAGGCCAGGAAGTCATCACCAATCCTTACGATGCAGATGTAAGTGATGGAAAACGGGTGAAATAAAAGTTCCTGCCATTTTCAAAAAATGTGGAACTGTTGGCTGATGAAGTACGATCCTGGCCCATTTCAAGGATGAAAGCTTGTTGCGGCGAATGAAAACAGGAACTGGAGGAAAGGTATTTTCATATAGACCCATATATTGAATTAGACAGAACATATGTTTACATCACACTCCGTATATGATATAGTGCAAGTATATGAATCCTGGACTATGAAATTCCAAAATTCTGAAAGGGGGCATAGTCATGAAACAACATACGTACATTGCCATCGACCTGAAATCGTTCTATGCCTCGGTGGAGTGCCGGGATCGGGGGCTTGATCCGCTGGACACGAATCTGGTGGTGGCGGATGAGAGCAGGACGGATAAGACCATCTGTCTGGCGGTAACGCCTACATTGAAATCATTCGGCATTCCTGGCCGGGCGCGTTTGTTTGAAGTGAAGCAGAAAGTACAGGAAGTCAATGCAGACCGAAAGCGGAAACTGCGGGGCAAAGGGTTTTCCGGTTCTTCCCATTTTTACTCGGAATTGTCAAAAGATTCATCTCTGGCGCTGGACTTTATCATTGCGCCGCCGCGGATGGCCTATTACATGGAATACAGTACCCGGATTTATGAGATTTATATGAAATATATCGCACCGGAGGATATCATTGTTTACTCTATTGATGAAGTATTTATGGATGTGACGGCCTATTTGCAGACCTATCGTCTGTCACCCCGGGAGCTTGCCATGAAAATGATTCTGGAAGTGCTGGAGGCTACCGGTATTACGGCTACGGCAGGCATCGGAACCAATCTGTATCTGTGCAAAGTTGCCATGGATGTCATGGCAAAGCACATTCCTTCCGATGAAAATGGAGTCCGGATTGCATATCTGGACGAAATGACCTACCGAAAAAAGTTATGGTCTCACCGGCCGATCACCGATTTCTGGAGAGTGGGGCGAGGCTACGCAAAGCAGTTGGAGACGTACGGCATGTACACCATGGGAGATGTGGCGCGCTGCTCCGAGGAGAATGAAGAGCTGCTGTACCGGCTGTTTGGAAAGAATGCGGAGCTTCTGATCGATCATGCATGGGGCTGGGAACCATGTACCGTGGAAGCAGTAAAAGCATACAAGCCGGAAAGCAGCAGCCTTGGCTCCGGTCAGGTGCTGCATTGTCCCTATGATGCAGAAAAAGCAAAACTGGTCATGCGGGAGATGGCAGATGCCCTTTCCCTTGATCTGGTGGAGAAGCATCTGGTCACCGATCAGATCGTCCTTACCGTCGGGTATGATATTGAAAATCTGACAGATCCGGAGCGCAGAAAGAAATACCGCGGTGCAGTTGTCACAGACTGCTATGGACGGCAGATTCCCAAACATGCCCATGGAACGGAAAATCTGGAAGACTTCACTTCTTCCACGCAAAAGATGGTAGAGGCGGCTTCGGCACTGTATGACCGCATTGTAGACAAACATCTGTTAATCCGAAGAATGAACATCACGGCCAATCATATCGTAGAAGAAACGTCTGCGCCGAAGAAGAATAACGGATATGAGCAGCTGGATCTTTTTACGAATTATGTAGCCGAGGAAGAAAAGAAGAAGGAAGAAACGGCAAAACTGGAGCGGGAAAGGAAATTGCAGGAAGCGGCGATTACGATTAAGAAAAAGTTTGGCAAGAATGCCATCCTGAAAGGCATGAACCTTCAGGAAGGAGCAACTGCAAAAAACCGAAATGAGCAGATCGGAGGACACAAAGCATGAGTGAATACGACGATATCATCCATCTTCCCCATCATATATCCAGGAAACATCCGCAGATGTCCATGGAAGACCGGGCGGCGCAGTTTTCTCCATTTGCTGCCCTGACCGGCTATGATGCGGCAATCGCGGAGACGGCCAGACTGACAGACCAGCGCGTGGAACTGGATGAATACGAACGGCAGGCTTTGAATGAGAAACTGCAGTTCATTTCCGGACATCTGAACGAACATCCGAAAGTGAGTATTACCTGTTTTGTGCCGGATGCCAGAAAAGAAGGCGGCGAATATGTTACTGTAACAGGAAATGTAAAAAAGATTGACGACTATGAGCACAAGATTGTTCTTATGGATGGAAGCCGGATTTTGATGGAAGATATAACGATGATAGATGTGGATTTATTGAGAATATGATGCAAAAAGCCCTGCCACCGGAAATTTTTCGGCGGCAGTTTTCATTTTGGAATTGTGTTCAGGAGGATTTGCGGATATAATAACGTTGGATAATTTTGAAAACTATTCAGAACCATGCGAATGTGGCTCTGAATAGTTATAAAATAAGAGTACCAAGGAGAATTCATGGATAAACAGAATCTGACACCAATGATGCAGCAGTACATGAAGACCAAGGAAGAATATAAAGACTGCATCTTGTTTTATCGTCTCGGAGATTTCTACGAGATGTTTTTTGACGACGCAAAGACTGCCTCCAAGGAGCTGGAACTGACGCTGACCGGCAAGAACTGCGGAATGGAAGAGCGGGCGCCCATGTGCGGAGTGCCGTTCCATGCGGTAGAGGGGTATTTGAGCAAACTGGTATCCAGAGGCTACAAGGTTGCCATCTGTGAGCAGGTGGAGGATCCGGCGCTGGCGAAGGGACTGGTAAAAAGAGAAGTCATCCGTGTGGTGACGCCGGGAACAAACCTCAATGCCCAGGCGCTGGATGAGTCAAAAAATAACTATATTATGAGCATTGTCTATGTAAGTGACCGGTTCGGCATTTCTTTTGCAGATGTGACGACCGGTGATTATTTTGTTACAGAGGTAGATTCTGCCCGGAAGCTCATGGACGAGCTCTATAAATTTACGCCGCGGGAAGTGATCTGTAATGATGCGCTTCTCATGAGCGGCGTGGAGCTGGAAGATTTAAAAGAGCGGCTGAATCTGGTGATGTATCCGCTGGAAAGCTGGTATTTTGATGATGAGCTCTGCAAAAATACCCTGCTGGAGCATTTTCATGTGAAGTCCATGGAAGGACTTGGCGTGGTGGATTTCGGGTGCGGCGTCATTGCGGCAGGCGCACTGCTTCGATATCTGACGGAAACCCAGAAGACGTCTCTGGCACATATGACGAAGCTGCAGCCTTACGTATCTGGCAATTACATGATCATTGACAGTTCCAGCCGGAGAAATCTGGAGCTGGTAGAAACCCTGCGGGAGAAACAGAAACGGGGTTCTCTTCTGTGGGTATTGGACAAGACAAAGACGGCCATGGGAGCCAGAACCCTGCGAAGCTATCTGGAGCAGCCGTTGATTGATAAGGAAGAAATCGAAAAGCGTCTGACCGCCATCGAAGAGCTGAACAGTCAGATGATTACCCGGGAAGAACTGCGGGAATATTTAAATCCCATTTACGATCTGGAGCGCCTCATCGGAAGAATCAGTTATCAGACGGCCAATCCGCGGGATCTTATTGCGTTTAAGGCATCTCTGGAAATGCTGCCATCCATCCGGACACTGCTCACGGAGCTGAAAAGTCCGCTGATGCAGGAAATTCTGGAGGAAATGGACCCGCTTACGGATCTTCACGAACTGGTGGAGCAGTCCATTGCGGAGGAGCCGCCCATTTCTATCCGCGACGGAAATATGATCCGTGACGGTTACAATGGGGATGTGGATAAATACCGCACGGCCAAGACCGAGGGAAAGACCTGGCTTGCGGAGATCGAGACGAAGGAGCGGGAACGCACCGGAATCAAGAATATGAAGATCAAATTCAATAAGGTATTTGGCTATTATCTGGAAGTAACCAATTCCTATAAAGATCTGGTGCCGGATGATTATATCCGGAAACAGACCCTGACCAACGCGGAGCGGTACATTACGCCGGAGTTAAAAGAGCTGGAAGATACCATTCTGGGTGCCGAGGAAAAACTGACTGCACTGGAATATCAGCTGTTCTGTGAAGTGCGTGATAAGATTGCAGCCCAGGTACTGCGGATTCAGAAGACTGCCAAAGCAGTGGCAAAACTGGATGTGTTCACTTCCCTTGCCTATGTGGCAGATAAGAACCGCTATGTGCGCCCGAAGATCAACACCCGTGGTGCCATTGATATCCGAGGCGGGCGTCATCCGGTCGTGGAAAATATGATTTCCAATGACATGTTCATTTCCAATGATACTTATCTGGACAATGGAGCGAACCGTATTTCTATTATCACCGGACCGAACATGGCAGGTAAATCTACCTATATGAGACAGACGGCGCTTATTGTGCTGATGGCGCAGGTGGGAAGCTTTGTCCCGGCAGACAGCGCGGATATCGGTATTGTGGACCGGATCTTTACCCGTGTGGGTGCGTCGGATGACCTGGCCAGCGGACAGAGTACCTTTATGGTGGAGATGAACGAGGTATCTAACATTTTAAGAAATGCCACCTCCAACAGTCTTTTAATTCTCGATGAGATCGGCCGTGGAACTAGTACCTTTGACGGACTGTCCATTGCATGGGCGGTCATTGAACATATCGCAGATAAGAAATTACTGGGGGCCAAGACCCTGTTTGCCACCCATTACCATGAGCTGACCGAACTGGAAGGCACCATGGAGGGTGTGAATAACTACTGCATCGCGGTGAAAGAAAAAGGCGATGATATCGTATTCTTACGGAAAATTGTCAAAGGCGGAGCGGATAAATCCTACGGTATCCAGGTAGCGAAGCTGGCAGGCGTGCCGGAGAGCGTCATTTCCCGTGCCAAAGAGCTGGTGGAGGAATTAAGCCAGGCCGACATTTCCGTGAAAGCCAAAGCCATTGCCGAGGAAAGTCAGGCAAAGGCAAAGCAGAAGACCAAACCGAAGACCTATGATGAGGTAGATCTGGAACAGATTTCACTGTTTGATACGGTGAAAGATGACGATGTAGTGAAAGAACTGCAGGAGCTGGACATTTCCAACATGACGCCCATGGACGCCATGAACACGCTGTACCGGCTTCAGAATAAGCTGAAAAACCGCTGGTAATGACATAGGAGAGCTATTGTGGGAAAAATTGCAGTATTAGATCAGCAGACCATTGATAAAATTGCAGCCGGAGAAGTAGTAGAGCGTCCGGCCTCCGTGGTGAAAGAGCTGGTGGAAAATGCCATTGACGCCGGCGCTACCCAGATTACGGTAGAGATCAAAGAGGGCGGTATCGGCTACATAAGGATTACGGATAATGGAAGCGGAATGGAAAAAGACGATATTCCGGTGGCATTTTTGCGGCATTCCACCAGTAAAATCCGGAGTGCGGACGACCTTTTAGGGGTTTCCTCCCTGGGATTCCGGGGTGAGGCATTGTCCAGTATCTCCGCCGTTGCCATGGTGGAACTGATTACGAAGACGAAGGAAAACGATCTGGGAAGCCGCTGCTGTATCGAGGGCGGCGTGCAGAAAAGTCTGGAGGAGATCGGTGCGCCTGATGGAACCACATTTATTATCCGGAACCTGTTCTATAATACACCGGCGAGAAAGAAATTTCTGAAGAGTGAAATGAGTGAGGCCTCGGCCATTCATGAACTTCTGACCCATCTGGCCATGTCCCATCCGGAAGTAGGATTTAAAGTGCTCATCGGCGGGCAGATGCGGATTCAGACTTCCGGAAATGGAAACTTAAAAGATGTGATTTACCATCTCTATGGAAGAGATGTGGCCATGCGGCTCATCGAAGTGAACCGGGAAGAAGGACCGCTTCATGTGCGGGGCTTCCTTGGAAAACCGGAGATTTCCAGAGGTAATCGGAATTATGAAAACTATTTTGTAAATGGCCGATATGTCAAGAGCAAGATTATTGCAAAGGGCATTGAGGATGGATATAAAACCTTTATGATGCAGCATCGGTATCCCTTTGTGTGTCTGGATATTCACATGGACGGGAAAATGCTGGATGTGAATGTGCATCCGACCAAGATGGAACTGCGGTTCAGCAACCAGAATCTGGTCTACGACCTGCTGGAGCAGATGACGAAGGACGCCCTGTCTGGCCGGGAACTGATCCCGGAGGTGACGCTGGATGAGCCGAAGAAACCGGCAGCAGCGCAGGAAAGAGCACCGCAGACACTTCGGGAGCCGGAGAGTACCTACCAGGTGCAGAAGCAAGCAGCAGTTCCGACCGCAACCATAGAGCGGACCATTCCGTCGTACCAGAAGCCGGAACAGAAAGTGCCGCTGGAGAAAATGTGGACCACACCGGAGCCTCCGAAGGAACCGGTCAAACCCCAGGATAAGAACCTGGAATATTTTATGGAGCAGATGCGCAAAAGGGTGGAAGAGCGTTACAAAGCGCCGGAACCGGCCATATCGGTATCAGAGCAGCCGCCGCAGAAACCGGAGCAGCTGGATCTTTTCGACGGTAAACTTTTATCAAAAGAAGCAGCTGTCCACCATGTGATCATCGGTCAGCTGTTTGATACTTACTGGCTGGTGCAGTATAACGACAAACTGTATATCATCGACCAGCATGCAGCCCATGAGAAAGTGCTTTATGAGCGACTTATGAAAGATCTGCGGAACCGGACCTTCCAGTCCCAGATGCTGTCGCCGCCCATTGTTCTGAACCTGAGCATGCAGGAAGAAGAGCTGTTCCTCAAATACCGCAGCTGTTTTACGGATATGGGATTTGAGATCGAAGAATTCGGCGAGAAAGCCTACGCAGTGCGTGCGGTACCGGCCAATCTGCCCGGTGTGGCAAGGCGGGAGATTCTCATGGAGCTTCTGGACAGCCTCTCCGATATTACGGGAAGCGGCAATTCCGAGTCCCTGATGGACAAGGTGGCGTCCATGTCCTGTAAAGCAGCGGTGAAGGGCAATCATCAGATGTCCTCCATGGAGGCAAAAGCGCTGATTGATGAATTGCTGTCTCTGGAAAATCCCTATAACTGTCCTCACGGACGGCCGACGATTATTTCCATGAGCAAATACGAACTGGAAAAGAAATTTAAACGAATTGTATAGAAACGGATTCTGCTGATTTACGTATGATAAAGAAAAACCAGCAGGATTGTGAAAATGAAAAACAGAGCTCAAATACCTGTCATCTGTACACCCGGAAAGCAGACATTGAAAAATTTTCTGGCAACGGCCATGCAGCCGGTGGGAACCGTTCTCTATGTTTATGGAGGCGGCTGGAATTTTGAAAATACAGGGGCATCCAAAGAGGCTTGTTCCATGGGGGTTCCGGACAGCTGGATTCGATTTTTTCAGGAACAGAATGCGGATTATACGTATAAAGAATACTATCCGGCCCATCATCAGAATGCATATGGCTATGCCGGTGCGGACTGTACCGGATATGCAGGATGGGCCATTTACAATACACTGGAGACGATATCCGGAAAAGACGGTTATGTGATCTTTTCCACGGATATGGCATATACGCTGGCGAAGGAGCGAAAGCTTGGAACCTGGACGCAGACCATCGGAAGCTCTGTGGATTTCAGACCGGGTGATCTGTTCAGCATGAATGGGCACGTCTGGATCTGCCTGGGTTTATGTGCGGACCAAAGTATGGTGATCCTGCATTCTTCCCCCACAGACAGCCGCACGGGGCATCCGGGCGGAGGCGTTCAGTTATCGGCTTTGAGCGAGGATGCGGACTGTCAGGCAACGGAACTGGTGCGGTACTATATGAGCCGTTATTACCCGGTCTGGGATAAACGCTATGAAGCCGTCTGCAAATCTTATGAGAAATACACGACATTTACAGGCAGCAGGGCCGGGCGCTTTTCCTGGTATCCGGATGAGAGGGGCCTTATGGATCCGGAACATTACAGAGACAAAAGCGCAGAAGCCATTCTGCGGGATTTATTTGACGAAGGGGGATCTTCTTTTTGAAAGAACCGTTAATCATACTGACCGGCCCTACGGCGGTCGGCAAGACAAAACTTTCCATTGCGCTGGCAAAGGCGGTAAATGGAGAGATCATATCTGCAGATTCCATGCAGGTTTACAAACATATGGATATTGGTTCTGCCAAGATCATGCCCGAGGAAATGGACGGCGTTCGCCATTATCTGGTGGACGAACTGGAACCCTTTGAAGAGTTTCATGTGGTGCGTTTTCAGGAGATGGCGAAGGCAGCCATGAAGGAGATCCGAAGCCGCGGCCACGTTCCCATTCTGGTGGGCGGCACCGGATTCTATATCCAGGCCGTGGTGCGGGATATTGATTTTACGGAAAATGAAGCAAGTCCTTACCGGGAAGAACTGGAACGGCTGGCAGAAGAGAAAGGAAGTACCTGGCTTCACGAAGAATTGAAGAAAGTGGACCCGGAATCCGCGGAAGCCATTCATGCGAACAATGTAAAAAGGGTGATCCGGGCGCTGGAATTTTATAAGCTTACCGGAAAAAAGATTTCCGAGCACAATGAAGAGCAGCGGGAACGTCAGTCGCCCTACAATTTTGCTTACTTCGTGCTCAATGATGAGCGTGAGCATCTCTACCGCCGCATTGAGCAGCGCATTGACCAGATGCTGGAAGCAGGGCTGGTGGAGGAAGTCCGGAAGTTAAAAGAGATGGGCTGCCATCAGGAGATGGTATCCATGAAAGGACTTGGATACAAGGAAATCCTGGATTATCTGGACGGCACTTATACGCTGCCGGAAGCCGTGGAAATATTAAAACGGGATACTAGGCATTTCGCAAAGCGCCAGATCACCTGGTTTAAGAGAGAAGAAGATGTGATCTGGTTTAACAAGCAGGATTATGTATACGACGAGGGGAAAATCCTTGACGCCATGCTTACAATACTAAGAGAGAAGGAAATATTGAAATGAATTTAAACGACATGTACCAGGAAATGGGCATTGACAAGGATGTTTATGCCTATGGACAGAAAATCGCAGAGGGATTAAAGGAGCGTTTCGCTGCCATTGACGAGACTGCAGAATATAATCAGTTAAAAGTACTGCATGCCATGCAGAAGAACCGCGTCAGCGACATTCATTTTGCAGCGACCAGCGGATATGGTTACAACGATCTTGGAAGAGATACGCTGGAAGATGTTTATGCAGATACCTTCCATGCGGAGGCAGGTCTGGTTCGCCCGCAGATTACCTGTGGTACCCATGCGCTGGCTATTGCACTGGCAGCCAACCTGCGTCCGGGTGATGAGCTTCTGGCTGTTTCCGGCAAACCCTATGATACGTTGGAGGAAGTCATCGGCATCCGCCCCAGCAACGGAAGCCTTGCAGAGTATGGCATCACCTACCGTCAGGTGGATTTAAAAGCGGACAGCAGCTTTGATCTGGACGGCATCCGCGCGGCTATCAATGAGAAGACGAAAATGGTGCACATTCAGCGTTCCAAAGGTTATCAGACCAGAAAGACCCTGTCTGTGACCGAGATCGGTGAGGTGATCGCATTTGTAAAATCCATCAAACCGGATGTGATCTGCATGGTAGATAACTGCTACGGCGAGTTCGTAGAGCGTATCGAGCCGACGGATGTGGGTGCTGACCTTTGCGTAGGTTCCCTTATTAAAAATCCGGGCGGCGGACTGGCTCCCATCGGCGGTTATATTGTAGGAAAAGAGGCCTATGTGGAGAACTGTGCATACCGCCTGACTTCCCCGGGTCTTGGAAAAGAAGTAGGTGCAACTCTTGGCGTCATGCAGTCCTTCTATCAGGGATTTTTCCTGGCTCCGACGGTAACGGCAGGCGCACTGAAAGGTGCCATTTTTGCAGCCAATGTGTATGAAAAACTGGGCTTCGACGTACTGCCAGACGGTACTGAGAGCCGTCATGATATTATTCAGGCTATCACCTTTGGCAAACCGGAAGGTGTCATTGAATTCTGCAAGGGTATTCAGGCGGCCGCTCCGGTGGACAGTTACGTGGAGCCGGAACCGTGGGCAATGCCTGGATATGACAGTGATGTCATCATGGCAGCAGGCGCATTTGTACAGGGATCTTCCATTGAGCTTTCCGCTGATGGCCCCATCAAACCGCCCTATGCTGTTTATTTCCAGGGCGGACTTACCTGGGAGCATGCCAAATTCGGTATTCTCATGTCCTTACAGAAACTGAAAAATGCAGGAATTGCAAAACTGCAGTAGCTTCATGCATCGATTGATGCGATGCTGGAACAGGAGAGATAAGCAGTGAAGAGAGTATTGATCATCGGAGGCGGTGCTTCCGGCCTGATGGCAGCCATTGCGGCAGCAGAGCAGGGCGCGAAGGCAACGCTTCTGGAAAAGAACAAACAGACGGGTAAAAAACTGCTGGTAACAGGAAACGGCCGGTGTAATTTTACCAACAAAGATCAGCGGATGGAACACTACCGGAGTGAGGCACCGGAGTTTGTACGGGAGGCTCTCACACAGTTTTCCATGGGGGATACGGTCCGCTTTTTTGAAAAGATCGGTATCCGGGTGAAAGACCGGAACGGCTATCTCTACCCGGCCAGCGGACAGGCTGCTTCCATTGCGGAAGTGCTGCGGCTGGAGGCATTGCGGCAGGGCGTGAAGCTGGCGTGTAATACGGAGGTACTGGAGGTTCATAAGAAGGATGGACAGTTCCAGGTGGTAACCGAAGGGTGGACCTATGAGGGCGATGTGCTGATTCTTGCCTGCGGTTCCAAGGCGGCGCCGGAGACCGGAACGGTGGGAGATGGCTACCGTTTTGCAGAAAGTTTCGGACATTCCGTAGTGACGCCGCTTCCGGCACTGACCGGACTCTGTGCATCGGAGAAAGACTGCGGAAAACTGACGGGAGTACGCGCCGATGCAAAAGGCACGCTGATCACAGAACCGGGACATGCGGTATATGAGGAAGAGGGCGAGATTCAGTTTACAGCCTACGGAGTTTCCGGAATTCCTATTTTTCAGCTGAGCCGTTATGCGGCACGCACATTGGAAAGTGGAGGAAGCTGCCAGGTCCTGCTTGATCTCTGCCCGGAGCATACGGCGGAGGAACTGGAAACGATTCTGAAAGACAAGGCGGAATATATTGGAGAGCGGTTCGGTACGGATGTGCTTCTCGGCATGTTCCCGGAGAAGCTTTCCGATGTGATTTTAAAACGGGCCAATATTTCTGTTAAGAAGAAAAGCCGTCAGTGGAGTGAAGCGGACTGGAACCATCTGATCAGCCAGATCAAGGAATTTACCTTCCATATTACCAGATGCCGCGGTTATGAGCAGGCGCAGGTATGTACGGGCGGCGTGCCGCTTACAGAACTGAAGAACGGTTCTATGGAGTCGGTAAAAGTGCCGGGACTTTATCTGTGCGGCGAACTGCTGGACGTGGACGGAGCCTGCGGCGGTTATAATCTTCAGTGGGCATGGACCAGCGGTTATCTTGCAGGAAATGCTGCAGGAAGTGAGGAGTGACAGATGCTTAGAATTCAACAGCTGAAGATGCCGGTGGTACATACACCGGAAGATCTGAAGGCGAAAATCATAAGGACACTGCGGATTCGGCCGGAAGACCTGATCCGTTATGAGATTATGCGGAAATCTCTGGATGCCAGAGGCGGCGAGTTAAAATATGTCTATCTGGTGGATGTGGAAGTGAAACGGGAACCGTTCGTGCTAAAACATTGCCCGAAACAGGTGGGCAAGGCGGTCAGAACCTGGTATCAGTTTCCTGCTCAGGGAGCGAATCCGCTTCACAGACGTCCGGTCATTATCGGAGCCGGACCGGCAGGACTGTTCTGTGGTCTTATGCTGGCGAGAGCAGGCTATGCGCCTGTGATTCTGGAACGGGGAGAGCGGGCAGAAGACCGTGCGAAAACGGTGGAGACGTTCTGGCTGACCGGAAAGCTTAATCCGGCTTCCAACGTGCAGTTCGGAGAGGGCGGCGCCGGAACGTTTTCTGACGGAAAGCTTAACACCATGGTGAAAGACCCGGTGGGAAGAAACCGGAAAGTGCTGGAGCTTTTTGTGGAAGCAGGCGCACCGGAAGAAATTTTATATGAAAATAAACCACATCTGGGAACGGATCAGCTCATTGGCATTGTCACCCGGATGCGGAAAGAGATAGAAACCTTAGGCGGAGAAGTGCGGTTCGGATGCCGGGTGACGGATCTTCTGACAGATGCCGGGCAGATCCGCGGCGTGCATTATGAGCAGAGTCAGGCAGACAGTACCGTGATAGAACAGGAACTGCTCACCGATATAGTGGTGCTTGCTATCGGCCACAGTGCCAGAGATACCTTCTCCATGTTAAAGGAAAAAGGCATTCCCATGCAGGCGAAATCCTTTGCGGTGGGTGTCCGTATGGAACATCCCCAGCATATGATCAATGAAAGCCAGTATGGAAAAGACTACCCGGATATATTACCGTCAGCTGCTTACAAAGTGACGCGGCAGACCGGGGCAGGCAGGGGCGTGTATTCCTTCTGTATGTGTCCGGGCGGCTGGGTGGTCAATGCTTCTTCGGAAGAAGGATATCTGGCAGTCAACGGCATGAGTTATCAGGCCAGAGACAGCCGGAATGCCAACAGCGCCATGATTGTGACCGTCACACCGGAGGATTTTCCGGGAACGGATGTGCTGGCAGGCGTGGAGTTTCAGAGAAAGCTGGAAAAGGTAGCCTATGGACTGTGCGGCGGAAAAGTGCCGGTACAGTTATTCGGGGATTTCTGCCAGAATGTGTCCAGTACGGCTCTTGGCGAAGTGGAACCCTGCATTAAGGGACAGTATGAACTGTCTAATGTGCGGACTATTTTCCCACAGGAATTATCTGCGGCGCTGGAAGAAGGAATCAAAGGATGTGAAGCATTGATTCACGGATTTTCCAGGGCGGATGCAGTGTTATCCGGCGTGGAGAGCCGGACTTCCTCACCGGTCCGTATTACGAGAAATGCAGAGTTTGAAAGTGAACTATCCGGCCTTTATCCCTGCGGGGAGGGCGCCGGTTATGCGGGAGGCATCACGTCTGCGGCCATGGACGGATTAAAGATTGCAGAAGCAATTGCAAAAAAATATATGCCGTGTTATGATTAACTGAATCGGTATTTGGAGGTAGCATACATATGAGAGGTGCGAAAAATGGCTGGACGCTGCTTTTGCTTGTACTGGCAGGAGTGGTTCTGGGAGGCTTTATCGGAAGTCTGGCGGCCAATGTCTCCGGTCTTAGCTGGCTGAATTACGGACAGGTCTTCGGACTTGAGAATCCGCTGGTATTGTCGCTTGGACTGGTGGTACTGACGTTTGGACTGACCATTAAGATTACCATTGCCAGCATCATTGGAATACTTCTGGCAATTCTGATTTACCGCTGGATATAAGGACATACTAACATACTAATGGGATAACCTTCGGGGTGTCTGGAGAGAGACTATCTTACGGAGGTATTACCATGAATGAAAATTTTAACAATCTGCCGCAGGAAGACCGGCCCTATGAACGGTGCATCCGACACGGGGTACAGTCTTTATCCAACCGGGATCTGCTGGCGGTGATCTTACGAACCGGTGCAAAAGGAAGAAATGTGATGGAGCTGGCGGGAGAATTATTAAGGCTGGTTCCGGAGCGGGAAGGATTTACAGGGCTTCGAAGACTGAGCCTTGATGAACTTTCCAAAGTAAAGGGCATTGGAAAAGTGAAGGCCGTTCAGATGAAATGCCTTCTGGAGATTGCCAGGAGAATGGCACGGGAGGAAGCCGGGGAGGGAACGTATTTTACATCGCCGTCCGCGGTGGCAAATTATTATATGGAAGATTTACGGCATGAGGAACAGGAGGTGCTTCTGCTTCTTATGCTGAACCAGAGAGGCAGACTTATCAAAGAACGTTATATGTTCAAAGGGACAGTCAATGCATCGGTGATTTCACCCAGGGAGATTTTTGTGGAAGCGCTATCCGCACGGGCCGTGCAGATTATCCTGCTTCACAATCATCCCAGTGGAGATGCCAGTCCCAGCCAGGAAGATCTGAATGTAACCAGACGCATCAAAGAAGCGGGACAGCTTCTTGGGATTGCGCTGACAGACCATATTATTATCGGAGAACACGCCTATGTGAGTCTCCGGGAGGAACACTACCTATAACTAGAATGAGAAGAAAGAAGGAATATACCATGAATAATCATTGTTTTGGCTGCGATTTCGGTTCCTATCATCTGAAAATTTATCATAAAGAACAGGATACCTGTCTGATGCAGCACAATATGGTGGCAGTACAGGATAAAAAGGAGATGCTGGCATACGGAGATGAGGCATATGCCATGTATGAGAAGGCTCCGGCTAATATTCAGGTGTCAAATCCCATGTCCTATGGAAATCTGGCAAGCATCAGTAATATGCAGACATTTTTAAAACGTTTTCTGGAAAGCTCCACCAAAGGACAGCTGAAGGGAGCAGAATATTTTGTGGCACTTCCGACGGATATGCAGGAGCGTATTTTTACAACGCTGATTCAGGATTCCACCATGAAACCGAAGACCGTTTATCTGGTAGATAAGCCGGTAGCGGCAGGTCTTGGCCTTGGAATCAATGTAAAGGAAGCACAGGGTGTACTGATTGTGGATATCGGTGCAGAGACCACAGAGATCTCCGTTCTTTCTCTTGGCGGAATTGTGATCAGCCGTCTGATTCAGACCGGCGGACGTTCCATTGATGATGCCATCCAGAGTGCGATCCGGAAAGAACATAATTTCTTCATCGGAAGCAAAACCGCTGAGAATATTAAAAAGGAACTGGCTTATGCCATTAATCCGGAAGAAGCAACCATGAAGATCTGCGGCCGCAACATGGTAGTCGGACTTCCGCAGATGCTGGAAATCTCCGCTGCCTTCGTATATGATGCGATCAAAGAGCAGCTGGGTGTGATCGTGGACGCTGTTAAGACCATTCTTGAGAGAACTCCACCGGAACTGGGTGTGGATATTATCCAGAACGGTATCTATCTGACCGGTGGTTCTGCGAGAATCCGCAAGATGGATGAGCTTCTGCAGGAAAAATCCGGTATCCGTGTAACCGTTGATCCGGAACCGGAACTGAGCGTGGCAAAAGGTCTGGCCAGAGTGATCAATGAAAAAGAGTTCAGACCACTTGCATTCGTAACGAAAGAGCAGAAATATGAGTAAAGACCGGAGCGGGGACAATGAAGAAAAGAAACCGTACGACGATTCCAAGTAAATATATTTTATTTGGCCTGACGCTGTTATGTGTGGCAACCATGTCCATTTCCTTTCTGACGAATTTCGACGGAGGACCGCTGAACGTGATTACCGGCTATGTGCTGGTTCCGATACAGCGGGGAATGAACGCAGTGGGCGGCTGGGTCAGAGATAAGGCAGACAATCTGGAAGATCTGAAGAAAATCCGCGAGGAGAATGCACAGCTGCAGGAGCAGATTGCGGAACTGACACTGGAGAATAACTCTCTGCTGCAGGATCGCTATGAGCTGGAAGGCCTGCGTTCTCTGTATCAGCTGGATAATGACTATTCGGATCTCAATAAGATTGCAGCCAATGTCATCGGAAAGGATTCCGGAAACTGGTTCAACATGTTCATTATTGACAAGGGATCCAATGATGGAATCCAGGTGGATATGAACGTCATTGCAGGCGGAGGTCTGGTTGGTATTGTAACCAAAGTAGGACCGGACTGGGCTCAGGTGCGTTCCATCATCGATGATATGAGTAATGTCAGTGCCATGGTTCTGAAGAATTCTGATCTTTGCTATGTCAGAGGAGATCTACAGATGATGACGGAGGGAACGCTTCAGTTAAATCAGCTTCGTGACGAGAATAATGAGGTGGAGCAGGGAGATAAGGTAGTTACATCTTATGCCAGTGCCAAGTATCACCGGGGTATTCTCATCGGTTACGTGAATGAGATTTCCACGGATGCCAATAATCTGACCAAATCAGGAAGCATTACGCCCGCAGTGGATTTTGAGCATCTGAGCACAGTACTTATTATCACAGATCTGAAACAGCAGGTGAGCAGCGACGACCTGAATTCAGCAGAGTAGAGAAAGGAGACAGCCTGTGAAACGTAAAATTGTCATCGCACTGATGATTATTGTCTGCTTCCTTCTGCAGAGCACGTTATTCCAGAGTTTTTCTCTTGCATCCATCAGTCCGAACCTTCTGATTATTCTCACTTCTGCCTATGGATTTATGAAGGGGAAAAAAGAAGGAATGGCGGTTGGATTTTTCTGCGGTCTGTTGGAAGACATTTTTTTTGGACGTCTTCTGGGTATGCATGCGCTGATCTATATGTATATTGGTTATGCCAACGGATATTTCAACCAGATTTTCTACGGAGAGGATATCAAACTTCCCATGGCGCTTATTTCCACCAGCGAGCTGGCTTACGGACTGGGAATGTATCTGATTATGTTCCTTATGAGAAGCCGGTTTGATTTTTTCTATTATCTGAGAAGAATTATTCTGCCGGAGCTTTTATACACCATTATTGTGACACTGTTTGTATACAGAATCATTTATATGATTGACCAGAAACTTGAGAAGAAAAAAGATCTTAAGGAGCGGATAGATATTGTTTGAAGACTGGAAAGAGGCCATCGTAAGCTTTGTGACATCCCGGATATTTGTACTGATGGTAGTGTTTCTGTCCTTTTTCGGGATTCTGCTTGGCCGTGTATTTGTCCTTCAGATTATCAATGGGCAGCAGTATGCGGAAGATTTTACGATGAAAATCAAAAAAGAAGTCAGTATTGCAAGTACCAGAGGAAAGATCTATGACCGGAATGGCCAGATTCTGGCGGATAATGTGCTGTCTTATTCCGTGACCATCGAGGATAACGGAACCTATGAGACTACCCGTGAGAAACAGGCAACCCTGAACCGGACGATTCTGAAGGTGCTTGATATTGTGGAATCTCATGGAGATTCTGCTATCAGTGACTTCGGTATTATTTATCAGAACGGACATTATGAGTACACGCAGGAAGGAACCTCCCTTCTGCGTTTTAAAGCGGATATTTATGGATACAAGACCATCGACGAGCTGGAGAAGAAGCCCGAACAGTATGTGGCCTCTGCAGACCAGATCATGGAATTCCTGTGCGGCAATAAGAAATATTTTATTTCTGCGGATGCATATACGGAAGAACAGCTGGCCCAGTATAAGGTGCCGACCAATCTGACACCGGAGAAGATTTTGCAGTTAGTCACAGTCCGTTACCAGATGAGCAACAACAGTTACAAGCGTTATGTGGCGACTACCATTGCTTCAGACGTCTGCGATGAGACCGTTGCGGAGATTCTGGAAAATCAGAGCGATCTGCAGGGTGTGGATATTGCGGAGAGCAGCCTGAGAACCTATCCGGATGCCAAGTATTTTGCCAATATTATCGGCTATATCGGTAAACCGGATCAGGATGAGCTGGCGAGCCTGCAGGAAGAAAATGAAAATTATGAAGCAAACGACATTGTCGGAAAAGCCGGACTTGAACAGTATATGGAGACACAGCTGCAGGGAACCAAGGGTCAGAAAACCATTTATGTAGACAGTGTGGGAAATGTACTGGAGACAGAGAGCGAGACGGCACCGGAATCCGGAAAAGATCTTTATCTGACCATCGACAAAGATCTGCAGATGACGGTCTATAATGTACTGGAACAGCGTCTGGCCGGTGTGCTGGTATCCAAGATCCGGAATATCAAGCAGTATACTTCCACCGGATCGGCAGCGGATATTCAGATCCCGATTTATGACGTATACTATGCGTTGATCAATAACCATATTATTGATACCACACATTTTTCAGCAGATGATGCAACGGATCTGGAGAAATCCATTCAGAGTCGTTATGAGCAGCGGCTTTCTTCTACCATTGAGCAGATCCGGTCAGAGTTAACGTCGGATAACCCGACAGCGTATACCAATCTGTCCATTGATATGAAGAATTACATGAGCTACATTGTGTCAGATATCCTGATGGGAAGCAATCAGGTGCTGATGAGCAGTCTGGTAGATCAGGAAGATCCAACCTATATTGCATGGGCGAAGGATGAGACCATCAGCCTGAAGGAGTATCTGCAGTATGCGATTTCCAAAAACTGGGTCAATGTATCCGGACTGGATGTACAGGCTTCCTATCTGAGCTCAGAAGAAATCTATGATATAGTGGTGGATTTTGTTTCGACAGAGCTGGAAAATAATGTCGATTTTCAGACCATGCTGTATAAATATATCCTTTTGGACGATGTGGTGACGGGAAGAGAGATCTGCCTTCTCTTGTACGAACAGGGTGTTCTGGAGTATGATGAGGAGACGGTGAATAAACTGCAGGTTGGTTCCACGTCGGCATATAATTTTATGTTGGACAAGATCAGCAATCTGGAGATTACACCGGCGCAGCTGGCACTGGAACCGTGCAGTGCGGGAGCGGTTGTGACGGATCCCCATACGGGTGAAGTGCTTGCCTGCGTTTCCTATCCGGGATATGACAATAACCGTCTGACCAACACACTGGATTCGGAATACTTTGCAGAGCTGAACCGGGATAAATCAAGTCCGCTGTACAGTAAGGCAACCCAGCAGCAGACGGCTCCCGGATCTACGTTCAAACCGGTGGTTGCAGTGGCCGGACTGGAGGAGGGTGTCATTTCTCCGTCTGAGATTATCCATGCAACGGGTGTATTCACGGATGCTTATGGTTCCCCGACCTGCTGGATTTACAACCAGTATCATGGAAGCCACGGAAATATCAATATGGTAGATGCAATCCGCGTATCCTGTAACTACTATTTCTATGAAGTGGGATTCCGGCTGGGAGGAGGAAGAACCACCGGATATTCTTCCGACAAGGCACTGTCCCTGCTGGCAAAATATGCGACACAGTTTGGATTAAATGCCAATTCGGGTATTGAGCTTTCCGAGAGCGATCCCCAGTTGTCCAATAAGGACGGAATCCGTTCTTCCATCGGACAGGGCAACGCTCTGTTTACGGTATCACAGCTGGCGAGATATGTGAGCACTATTGCAAACAGAGGAACCGTTTACAACCTGACGTTATTGAATAAATTGACAGATTCTGAAGGAAACACTATTGAAGATTATTCCGCGTCAGTATATAATAAAATGGAAATTGCAGATGTTGACTGGAATACGATCCAGGAAGGCATGCATCAGGTAGCTTTGAACACCAGTGCTTTCAAAAATCTGGATCTGACCATTGCGGGTAAGACCGGTACGGCTCAGCAGTCCAAGAGCCATCCCAACCATGCACTTTTCATCGGCTATGCGCCGTATGAGAGTCCGCAGCTTGCACTGGCCATCCGTATTGCCAATGGTTATACGTCTGCCAATGCGGCATCCATGGCATCGGATATTTTCAAATACTACTTTGATCTGGAAGGAAAGGATGAGGTAGTCAGCGGTACTGCTGTCCAGGGAACATCAGAAGTAATTAACGACTAGGGAAAAAGTAATGAATGAGCAGAGTGTTGTAATCAAAAGTAACAGATACGGAATTACCCTGTATCTGGACAAGGATGCATCATTCCAGGAATTACTGGAATGCATCCGGGAGAAGTTCAAAGCTTCCTCCAAGTTTTTCAAAGATGCCCAGATGGCGCTGGCATTTGAAGGCCGTCAGCTGACACAGGCAGAACAGATGGATGTCATTCAGGTAATTCAGGAGTCATCCGGACTGCAGGTGCTGTGCATTCTGGAAAACGATGCGTTAAAAGAATCTTATATGAAGAAGATTGTAGAGGGACGAAAGCAGGAGAGTGCCGGCAATGACGGCAGATTCTATAAAGGAACGCTTCGTTCCGGACAGGTTCTGGAATCCGAGACCAGTATTATCATACTGGGAGATGTGAATCCGGGAGCCACAGTCGTATCCAAAGGAAATGTCGTGGTCCTTGGTGCACTGAAAGGAACCATTCATGCAGGTGCGGCAGGTAATGAAAGCTGTTTTGTAGCTGCTTTGAATATGATGCCGATGCAGATCCGGATTGGAGACTGCATTGCACGCTCCGCAGATGGTCCGGCGGTGAAAAGCGCCACGGATCCGATGATTGCCTATACAGAAGATGGCAACATCTATATGGAGCCGATCACAAAAGAAGTGATTAACGACATTCGGATCTGACCATATTAGAAGTGGGGATCGAAGCAGAGATAGAAAAGGTGGAGGATGTGTAAATGAGCGAAGTAATTGTTATTACATCAGGAAAAGGCGGCGTCGGAAAGACAACCACGACTGCCAATGTGGGAACCGGACTGGCAAAGCTGGATCAGAAAGTGGTTATGATTGATACGGATATAGGACTTCGTAACCTTGACGTTGTCATGGGACTGGAAAACCGGATTGTTTACAATCTGGTAGATGTAGTGGAAGGAAACTGCCGGATCAAACAGGCACTGATCAAGGACAAGCGTTATCCGAACCTGTATCTGCTTCCGTCTGCACAGACAAGAGACAAGACGGCAGTCAGCCCGGAGCAGATGGTTAAACTTATTGATGAGTTAAAGGAAGAATTTGATTACATTCTTCTGGACTGTCCGGCAGGTATTGAGCAGGGATTCAAAAATGCCATCGCAGCTGCGGATCGTGCACTGATTGTGACCACACCGGAAGTATCTGCGATCCGTGATGCAGACCGTATCATCGGTCTTCTGGAAGCCAATGAGATTAAGAGAACAGATCTGATCGTAAACCGTATCCGTATGGATATGGTGGAGAGCGGCAACATGATGTCCATGGATGATGTTGTGGAGATTCTTGCCATTGATCTGATCGGTGCTGTTCCGGATGATGAGAATATCGTCATCGCAACCAATCAGGGTGAACCATGCGTGGGGGATTCTTCTCTGGCCGGACAGGCTTACATGAATATCTGCCGCAGAGTCATGGGAGAAGAGGTTCCGTTCCTGGATCTGAAGGTAAAGACCAGTTTCTTCGACAAACTGAAGAATCTGTTCAAATAGGGGGAATAGCATATGGGATTCATGGATTTCTTTCGTAAGAAGAACTCAGGAGAAGTGGCAAAGGATCGTCTGAAGCTGTTGTTGATTTCAGACCGTGCCAACTGTTCACCTGAGGTGATGGAAGCCATTAAGAATGACATTATCAAAGTCATTACCAAATATATGGAGATCGACAGCGAAGGCCTGGATATCCAGATTACGCAGACAGAGTCCGAGGGCGGCAATGGCGCAGTACCGGTACTCTGTGCAAATATTCCGGTAAGGGATATGAAGAAAAGAAATTAGAAATAAGGTGAAATATGTTCAGACAATATAAACTGAGGGATTTCAGACTTCGGCTGGTGGTACTTGTGTATGCGATTTCCATTCTCAGTGTGTTTGTTGTCGGCAGTGCTGCGGAGGAGTATCAGAGCCAGCAGATTATGGGAATCTTAATGGGATCTGTAGTCATGGTGTTTTTTGCCCTGCTGGATTACCGGATGCTGGTGAATTTCAGCTGGCTGCTTTATATTATCAATCTGGTACTTCTGACAGCTGTCATTCCTTTTGGTGTAAAAGTTAATGGAGCCAGAAGATGGTTGAAAATCGGATTTTTCCGGTTCCAGCCCTCGGAACTTACCAAGCTGATACTGATTATATTTTTCGCATACTTCTTTGTGAAATTTAAGGAAAGACTGAATAGCTTCAGAATCATTGCCATTTCGCTGATTCTGCTGGGAATTCCGCTGTTACTTTTGAAGCAGCAGCCCCATCTGTCAGCAATGCTCACGATCTGCTTTATTTTCTGTGTACTGATTTTTTCAGGGGGACTGAGTTATAAAATTATCGGTGGAATTATTGCAGTGGCTGTTCCTACCGCCTTGATTGGAATTAATCTGATTTTGCGGGAAGGACAGAATATCCTGGAAGGATATCAGCTGAAGCGTGTCATGGCATGGCTGGAACCATCCAAATATGCGGATGATGCATACCAGCAGATAAATTCAATGATTGCCATTGGCTCAGGACAGCTGTATGGGAAAGGATTATATAATACGGATATTTCATCTGTAAAAAACGGTAACTTTATCGTGGAGCCGCAGACAGACTTTATCTTTGCCGTTACCGGTGAGGAGCTGGGCTTCATTGGATGTGCAACAGTCATTATTCTTCTGGGATTGATTACGTTGGAATGCCTCTGGATTGGCAAGAATGCCAGAGACGAAGAAGGAATGATTATCTGCTGCGGATTCGGTGGACTGATTGCGTTCCAGACATTTGCCAATGTCTGCGTAACCACAGGCCTGATGCCGAATACTGGTGTACCGCTTCCATTTGTCAGTTACGGACTAACGTCACTGATCATGTTATATATGGGAATAGGAATTGTACTTAATATCGGTCTGCAACCGAAAAAATATTGACAGGGGGTAACACCATGAACATTGGATTGATTGCGCATGACGCAAAGAAAGTCCTGATGCAGAATTTCTGCATTGCATACAGAGGAATTCTCTGTAAAAATGAATTATATGCGACCGGAACTACCGGAAGACTGATCGAAGAGGTGGCAAATCTGTCGGTTCATAAATTCCTGGCAGGACACCTGGGTGGAGAGCAGCAGCTGGGTGCTCAGATTGAGCATAACCAGATCGATCTGGTCATCTTCCTGAGAGATCCGGTACAGCCGAAGAAGCATGAGCCGGATGTTAATAATGTAGTATATCTGTGTGATATGCATAACATTCCGATTGCGACCAATCTTGCAACAGCGGAGCTTCTGATTAAATCACTGGACAGAGGAGATATGGAGTGGCGTGAGATGTACAAATAAAAAACGGCGGACAGCAGCGCTTCTTCTGGCAGCGTGTCTGACGGCGTCACTTACTTCCGGCTGCGGACAGAGTACTCAGCTTACAGATGCATTTTCAGCGGATCATCCGGAATACGGAATTCAGTCCGGAGATGACAATACGGAAATTCCGTATTTTGCCAAAGATCTGTGTGTGACAGAAGGAGATGCTGAAGAGATTGAGGCCGATACATCTGAAGCCGGAGCAGCGCTGTTCTTCAATGTAGATACGAAGGAAGTGCTGTATGCAAAAAATATATATGAGCGGCTTTACCCGGCCAGTACGACGAAATTGATGACCGCGCTGGTGGCATTGAAAAACGGAGATCTGGATGCACAGACTACCGTCAGCCAGGAAGCGGTGACGTTTCATGAATCCGGGGTATCCACGGCGAAGCTGAAAGCTGGAGATGTGCTGACACTCCGGCAGCTTCTATATGCGCTTCTTTTGCCGTCTGCCAATGATGCGGCAAATGTCATTGCCGAGCAGATTGCAGGAAGCCAGGAGCAGTTTGTGGCAATGATGAACGCCGAAGCAAAGGAGCTTGGTGCAACCGGATCTAATTTTGTAAATGCCAACGGACTGCATGATGAAAATCACTATACGACAGCATATGATCTGTACCTGATTTTTCAGGCCGCCATGCAGTACGATGACTTTATGGAAATGATTCAGCAAAAAGAATATACGGCCTCCTACACTGCTTCGGACGGATCTCCGGTCGAGGCAACCTGGTCCAGTTCCAATCAGTTTACATCGGGCGCTGTAACTGTTCCGGACGGAGTACAGGCAGTAGGCGGAAAGACAGGCACCACAACGGCAGCAAAATCCTGCCTGGTTCAGCTTTTCACGGATGCACAGGGACAGCGGTATGTTGCAATTATCCTTGGCTGTAAAGAACGTGGAATCCTGTATGAAGAAATGCAGAGCTTTTTATCTAATTTGAACAATTAAACCTTGTATTCCACCCTCCTTAATGGTATAATCTTACTAACAACAAGCAACCGAAGGAGGGCACTGGTATGGTACAATTAATTGTAGGAGTAAAAGGCACAGGAAAGACTAAGAAAATGCTGGATCACGTGCATGATTCTATCAAGAATGTGGAAGGCAATATCGTATATCTGGACAAATCTTCCCAGAATATGCATGAGCTTGATAACAAAGTTCGTTTGATTAATGTTTCGGAATATCCGATTGAGACGACGGATCAGTTCATTGGTTTTGTATGTGGAATCTGCTCTCAGGATTATGATCTTCAGGAAATGTATTTAGATGGCTTTTTAAAAATTGCCAGATTAGAAGGACAGGATATTTCCAGTGCCCTGTCGCAGCTGAACAAGATCAGTGAGCAGTTCAAGGTAAATATGGTTCTCAGCGTATCTCTGGATGAGAAGGATTTACCGGATTTTGCAAAATCACAGGTGATCTAAGATCCGATATAAAAAGGAAACACAAAGCGGGTGCCCTATAGAGTGGACACCCGTTTTCTTTTGGTGTATGATAGTCAGTACACTTCGAATGTTCCACGGATTTTCGCGGTGCAGAAAAGATTGAAGAGAGAGAGGAGCAGGTTCCATGCCAGGAAACCGGAGAAGAAAAAAGATCGTCAGAGTGAACAGCCGCAGGCCGATTAATATCGATCTGGTATTTTTTGGCGCAGTAGCTGTCTATATCTGTGTGATCTGCTATATGGGACTGACTTCGACCCATATTGCGGGATATGAGGTAAATAAAGGAACGCTTGCTGCCAATCACACGTACACGGGATTTGCCATCCGGCAGGAGTCGGTCTATCAGGCAGATACATCTGGTTATGTCAGTTACTACGCCAGTGAGGGTGACAGAGTGTCCGCATCTTCACTTGTCTATACGGTAGATGAAAAAGGCGAGATCAATCAGCTGATTCAGGAAAATGCGGAGAACGTAGATCTGACCGATGACAATTTTTCCATGATCCGGAGTGAGATCAGCAGTTATATGGGAGATTTTGATGATCTTACATTTTCTGACGTCTACAATTTCCAGTCCTCCATGGAGAGCTCGGTTATGGAACTGCTGAACCAGAACATGCTGGACAGTCTGGAAGAAGCAGGTGATAATTCCATGTTTTCCAAAGTGTATTCCGGAGGCATCGGTATTCTGGAATATTATACGGATGGATACGAGGATGTGACAGTGGAAAGCATGACGGAAGACATGCTGGATGAGAAAAATTATACAAAAGAGAACCTGAAAAAAGAACTTGTCCAGAGTGGAGACAATGTATATAAGCTCTCTACTTCAGAAAAATGGAGTCTGATTGTTCCGATTACAGAGGAAGAGGCAGCCCAGTATCAGCAGGAAGAGAAGAGCTATATGCAGGTGGAATTTACCAGAGACCATACGACGGCCTGGGCAGCTTTTTCTGTCGTACATGTGGGAAGCACGCCCTGCGCGAGACTGGATTTTAACAATTCCATGGTTCGTTTTGCAGATGCCCGCTATATTCAAGTAAAATTCCTGGTAGATGACCAGCAGGGACTGAAGATTCCGAACAGCGCCATTGTTGAGAAAGAATTTTATCTGATTCCGAAAGAATTTCTCATAGAGCAGGAAGACAGCAAAGGATTCCTGAGAGAAGTCTATGATGAATCCGGACAGTCGTCGGCGCAGTTTGTAAATATGACGCTGTATTATGAGGATGACGATTATTATTATGTAGATCCTCTGGAGTCTGACTATGCAACCGGTGACAAAAAACTTTCTGTAGGAGATTATCTGGTGGCAGAGGACAGTGATTCCAGGTTCCAGATCGGACAGAAAGGTTCTTTACAGGGTGTGTATAATATAAATAAAGGATATACCCAGTTCCGTCAGATTAATATTCTTGCACAGAATGAAGAGTATACACTGGTGGAAGAAGGAACCAGTTATGGACTGACCGTTTATGACCACATTGTTCTGAATGGTGATGCAGTCGATGAAGACGAGATTATTTATTAAGGAGTGAGGACAAAGATGGTAGCAGAAAATTATAAAGAAGTAGACCGCAAAGTATGCGAAGCGTGTGCACGTGCAGGAAGAGACCGATCCGAAGTTACTTTGATTGCTGTCAGCAAGACCAAGCCGGTGGAAATGATCCGCGAAGCGATGGAAGCGGGAGCGCGTGTGTTTGGCGAAAATAAAGTACAGGAACTCTGTGATAAGTATGAGCAGCTTCCGAAGGATCTGCACTGGCATCTGATTGGCCATCTGCAGAGAAATAAAGTGAAATATATTGTAGGAAAGACGGATCTGATTCATTCGGTGGATTCCCTCCGTCTGGCAGAGGAGATCAGCAAGGAAGCAGAGAAAAAGGGAACGGAAGAACGGATTCTTATTGAAGTAAATGTAGCCCAGGAGGAGAGTAAGTTTGGCGTGACCGTACAGGATACGGAGGAACTGATCCGTCAGATTGCGGTTCTGCCGCATCTTCATATCTGTGGTCTTATGACAATTGCTCCCTATGTGGAGGATGCAGAAGAAAACCGACCAATTTTTCGCACTTTAAAGAAATTGGCGGTTGACATCAAAATGAAAAACATTGATAATGTATCTATGGATGTGCTTTCAATGGGAATGACCGGAGACTATGAGGTTGCCGTCGAAGAGGGAGCGACGATGGTGCGTGTAGGAACAGGTATTTTCGGAGAGAGGAACTATTCGATATAAAGGAGAACCGAAAATATGAGTATTTTGGATAAGCTTATGGACACCATGCATCTGAATACGGAAGATGATTATGATGACTATGACGATTTTGATGACGATTATGAAGATGAGCGTTCAAAGAAGGGCGGATTATTCAAGAAGAAAGATAAAGACTACGACTATGATCTGGCAGACGATGTAGTGGCAGATAAGCCGGCGAAAAAGCAGACTCCTGCCCGAATCACTCCGATGCGTTCAAAGAAAGGAAGCAATGGAATGGAAGTCTGTGTATTCAAACCGACGCAGTTTGATGAGTCCCGTGAGATTACAGATACACTTTTATCCAACTGTACGGTTGTTTTGAACTTTGAAGGACTGGATGTAGAGGTGGCACAGAGAATCATTGATTTCACATCAGGATCTTGCTATGCTATTGGCGGAAATCTGCGTAAGGTTTCCAACTACATATTTATTGTAACTCCCAGAAATGTGGATCTTGCAGGCGATTTCCAGGAGATCGTGGCAGGAGCCTTTGATGTTCCGTCCATCTAAGCGAAACAGGACGGTGAGAGAAACAGGGCATCAGATCATGTATCCGATGCCTTTTTTATCGTATAGGGAACTTTGTTTCTATTGAATTGAGGAGATTCGTATGGAAGAAAATACAGAAAAGATACTTGACGTGAAAAAGGATGGAGTATTCAGCTACTCGATTTATCTGGAACCGGATTTCAGCAGATTTCTGGACGCATTGGAGCCGCTTCAGGTGGCAGGACGGAGGCTTTGTATTGTATCGGACAGTAATGTCTATGAACGGTATGGGGAGGAAGTGAAGGCGCTTCTCACCGGACATTGTGCCAAAGTAACATCTTTTGTATTACCGGCCGGGGAGGAAAATAAGACGCTGGATACGGTGCGGAATCTGTATGAGCATCTGATCCTGGAAAAATTTGACCGAAAAGATCTGCTGGTTGCCCTGGGAGGCGGCGTGGTTGGCGATCTGACCGGTTTTGCGGCAGCAACTTATTTAAGAGGTATTGATTTTGTGCAGGTTCCGACGACGCTGTTATCCCAGGTGGATTCCAGCATTGGAGGAAAGACGGGTGTTGACTTTGATGCCTATAAGAATATGGTAGGGGCGTTCCATATGCCGAAACTGGTGTATATGAATCTGGGAACGCTGAAGACACTTTCTGAGCGTCAGTTTGCCTGCGGCATGGGTGAGATTATCAAGCACGGTCTCATTCAGGATAAGGAATATTTTACATGGCTGAAAGAGAACAGTAAGCCGGTTATGGACAGAACCTATGAGGCACTTCTTCATATGGTAGAAGGAAGCTGCCGGATCAAACGCCATGTAGTAGAGGAAGATCCTACAGAAAAAGGAATCCGTGCATGGCTGAACTATGGTCATACGGTGGGACATGCCATTGAGAAACTGAAGAATTTTGAGCTCTGCCATGGAGAGTGCGTGGCCATTGGTTCTGTGGCAGCTGCTTACCTTTCCGTAAAACGCGGACTGATTACAGAAGCAGAAGCGGAGGATATCCGCAAAACACTGCAGTTCTATGGTCTGCCTGTATGTACGGACGGACTTTCTGCAGAGGACGTTCTGAAGACAACAAAACTGGACAAAAAGATGGATGGCGGTCATATCAAATTCGTGCTGTTAAAGCAGATCGGTGAGGCAGCGGTCTACAAAGATGTGGAAGATGCAGAATTGCTGGAAGCAATCCGCTATGTGCTGGAAGGAGAGGCTCATGAATAAATATCTGTGCAAACCATGGTTTGCGGCCATTCTGACAGTGATTCTCATTGGCCTTGATCAGTGGACCAAGATGCTGGCAGTGGCATTCCTGAAAGGAAAAGATCCTTTTGTGATCTGGAATGGAGTGTTTGAGCTTCGTTATCTGGAAAACAGAGGTGCTGCTTTTGGCATGATGCAGGGACAGAGAACCTTTTTCCTGATTATGGGAATTATCGTATTTATTGCGGTGGTATATCTCTTTTCCCATATGTCGAAGGAGAACCGCTTCTGGCCGATCCGCCTGATTGCCGTATTTATTCTGGCGGGAGCCTGGGGCAATATGCTGGACCGCATGCGTCTTTCCTATGTGGTGGATTTCTTTTATTTTAAGCTGATTGATTTTCCGATTTTCAATGTGGCAGATATCTATGTCAGCGTGGGAACGGCAGTGTTAATCGTACTGATCCTGTTCTATTATAAGGAAGAAGAACTGAATCTTCTGCTGAAGGGCAGAAAAGGGGATAAAAAATCATGAGTCAGATTCGTCTGGAAGCGGATGAATCCTACATGGATGAGCGTCTGGACAAATTTTTAAGCGCGGTGCTCCCGGATCAGTCCAGATCCTATCTGCAGAAAATTATCAAAGACGGGAGCGTGCTGGTCAACGGCAAAGCGCAGAAGGCCAGTTACCGGATGGAAGACCAGGACGAGGTGCTGGTAGATCTGCCGGAACTGAAAGAGCCGGAGATTGAGGCGGAAAATATTCCGCTGGATATTTTATATGAGGATGACGACCTCCTGATGGTAAATAAACCCAAGGGAATGGTGGTGCATCCGTCTGCCGGGCATCTGACGGGCACACTGGTCAACGCAGTGATGTATCATTGCAAAGACCGGCTGTCAGGCATTAACGGCGTGATGCGGCCTGGAATTGTACACCGGATCGATATGGATACCACCGGTGTACTTGTCATCTGTAAAAATGACAAAGCGCACAACCATGTGGCGGCCCAGTTAAAGGAGCATTCCATTACCCGGAAATACCGGGCTATCGTCCATGGGGTGATTAAGGAAGAAGAAGGAACCGTGGATGCGCCCATTGGAAGACATCCGGTAGAGCGGAAGAAGATGGCAGCCGGGGTGAAGAATGGCAAGCGTGCCGTAACCCATTACCGGGTGCTGCAGCGGTTCCGGAATCATACGTATATTGAGTGTCAGCTGGAGACGGGAAGAACCCATCAGATCCGGGTGCATATGGCATCCATTGGTCATCCTTTATTGGGGGATACCGTTTATGGTCCGGCAAAGAATCCGCTGCACCTGCAGGGACAGACACTTCATGCACAGGTATTGGGGCTGATTCACCTATCCACCGGAGAATATCTGGAAGTGGAAGCGCCGCTTCCGGAGTATTTTGAAAAGCTTCTGAAGAGCTTATAAAAAATAGAATTGGTAACTAGCGTAAAGGACAGAGACGAATTATGAGTGAAACAAAGCAGACGGGAAGACGGAAGAAGACATCTGCATCCGGTACACAGACCCGGAGAACGCAGAAGTCACAACAGACAAAGACGAGACAGACAAAAACAAAAGCACAGCTGCAGCCACAGGAAAATGGAATCGGTGAGGAGATTGCACTGGTGGTACTGCTGGTGCTCTCAGCCTTCCTTTTTATCAGCAATTTTGGCGTAGGAGGCGTCGTTGGCAGTTTTGTCAGCGGTGTCTTATACGGCTGCTTTGGATTATTCGCCTATGTAGTTCCGGTGCTGATGCTTCTGGTGATTTTATTTTCACTGGCAAACAAAGAAAGCCTGCTTGCCAAAATCAAAGTGGTAGGCGTGATTCTTGCCTGCCTTGATCTGGCATCCTGTTTCCATCTGGCTGTGATGGGAAAGATAGATTCCACGAAGGTTGCGGATATTTATGCATATTGCAGTGGCCATCGCGGCGGAGGCGGCGTGGTGGGCGGTCTTCTGGCCAATTTCTTACATAATGTATTTGGATTTGCAGGAGCCTGCCTGGTACTGGCAGGGGTGCTGGTAATCTGCATGGTGATGATTACCGGAAAATCCTTTGTAAAAGTCATGTCCAGAGGAAGCCAGAAAGCCTACGAATCTGCAAGAGATGACATGGTACGCCGCCGTCAGGTATCGGATCAGAGGAGAGAGCAGAGACGGGAACAGAAGGAAGAACAGAAAAAACAGCGTCTGGAAAAGAAAGTCAGTGGTGTGGGCGCGGATCTGCTCATCCCGAAGACGGAGGGCAATGGTCTTCAGGAGGTAGAAGTGGAACCGAAAGTCCAGGAAATGCCGGCAACCCCGGAAAATGCCCGGATGCCGGAGGAGACCATTATTGGAGAAGATTTTACGTTCCCGGTACATGAGGTGGAACCGCAGGTCATGAAGGAGGAGCCGGAATTCCAGGAAAGTGCAAGAGAGACCGGCGGCCTCACGGAGATTGGATTTAACGAGGATGATCTCCTGAAAAATGCATTAAGCAGAAGAGAACTGGAAGCGGAGAAGGCACGGGAGGCCAGAGAAAAAGAGGCTGCAGAGAAGACTATGCCGTCGACAGAAGAACTCCCACAGCCAGAGGAATCCCGGCAGGAGACTCCGGCACCGGCGGTATCCTGGACGGAAGCAGCACAGCCTGCAGCGCCGGTTTATCAGTTCCCACCATTAAGCCTTCTGAAAGCACCGGAAAAGGGAAAACAGCCGAAAGAGGGAAAGGCATGGCTTCAGGAGACGGCCGGACAGCTGCAGCAGATTATGGAAGATTTCGGTGTCAATGCGACAGTTACCAATGTAAGCCGCGGACCGGCGGTTACCCGTTATGAAGTGCAGCCTGCTCATGGTGTGAAGGTGAGTAAGATTGTAGCACTGGCGGATGATATCAAGCTGAATCTGGCAGTTCCGGATGTGCGTATAGAGGCACCTATTCCGGGAAAAGCAGCTGTGGGAATTGAAGTCCCGAATAAAGAAAATTCCATGGTTATGTTCCGGGAACTGGTAGAATCTGAGGAATTTAAGAAACATAAGTCCAAACTGGCATTTGCAGTTGGAAAAGATATCGGCGGCAAGATTATGGTGTCGGACATTGCGAAAATGCCCCATCTTCTCATTGCAGGAGCCACCGGTTCCGGTAAATCCGTGTGTATCAATACACTGATTATGAGTATTCTCTACAAAGCACGGCCGGATGAAGTCAAACTGATTATGGTTGACCCCAAAGTGGTAGAGTTAAGTGCCTACAATGGAATTCCCCATCTTCTGATTCCGGTTGTCACGGATCCGAAGAAAGCGGCAGGAGCTCTGAACTGGGCGGTAACCGAAATGATGGGCCGCTATAACCGGTTCGCAGAACTGAATGTGCGGAATATTCAGGGATATAATGAGAAGATTGATTCTATTGCGGATATTGAGGATGAAAATAAGCCGGAGAAGATGCCGCAGATTGTCATCATCGTGGACGAGCTGGCAGATCTCATGATGGTATCTCCGGGTGAGGTGGAGGACGCTATCTGCCGTCTGGCCCAGCTGGCACGTGCTGCGGGCATTCATCTGATCATTGCGACTCAGAGACCGTCCGTCAATGTCATTACCGGTCTTATTAAAGCAAATATGCCGTCCAGAATCGCATTTGCCGTCTCTTCCGGCGTGGATTCCAGAACCATTCTTGATATGAATGGCGCGGAGAAACTGTTAGGCAAAGGAGATATGCTTTTCTCGCCTTACGGTATTCCCAAGCCGCTGCGTGTGCAGGGCGCTTTCGTATCCGATGCGGAAGTGGGAGCGGTTGTGGAGTTCTTAAGCAGTCAGAACTGTGAGACAGCCGGAAATAAAGAGGACATGGAAGCACGGATGAAGCAGATGCAGACTGCCATGGAGAGTGCGGCCGTTCCGGAAGCAGCCGGAGGCGGAAATGACAGGGATGTGCTGTTTGTGGAAGCCGGAAAATTTATCATTGAAAAAGATAAGGCATCCATTGGCATGTTACAGAGATGGTTCAAGATCGGATTTAACCGTGCGGCCAGAATCATGGATCAGCTGGCTGACGCAGGCGTGGTCGGCGAGGAAGAAGGAACCAAACCGAGAAAAGTGCTCATGTCCATGGAACAGTTTGAGCAGTATATAGAGGAATACTAAAGGGAAAGGAGTGCATCATTCGGCATGAAATGTCAGAAATGCGGAGCAGAGATTCCGGAAGGAAAGATTTACTGTGAAAAATGCGGGCAGGCCATTCAAATGGTTCCGGATTATAATCCTGTAGACGATATTTCCATTGGAACCGAAGAATCGGTGGATGAGCAGCTCCGATCCAGATATACAGGAATGGCTTCTGAGCAGGAAGACGAGGACGATCTGCAGCATGAGCAGAAGCCATGGTACCGCAGATGGGGATTCCGGATTGCAGTTCTCTGTCTGCTTGGGGCAGGAGCCATTGCTTATCAGGCTGCCTACCATTTTATGAGAGCAGATCAGGAAGTGGAGGCAGAACCGGAGGAGACGATTCTGTTGGAAAAGCCGCTGTTCAGCATGGAGCCGGGAACGTACAGCCATACGCTGCAGTTGATTCTGTCCCATACGGAACGGGAAGACGGAGTAATTTATTATACAACCGACGGGACAACACCGGATGTGTACAGCTCCGTATATCACAGCCCGATTTCTATTGATGAGGGAACGACCATTATCCGGGCGGTTTTTATCCGCAGTGACGGAATGCAGAGCGAAGAGGCCGATGGAACCTATAAAGTAGTCTTTGAATATCCGGACGAACCGGTCTTCAGCGTGGCAGAAGGACAGTACGTGGGCGGATTTTTGGTATCCATCCGGGCCGGATCAGGCAGCAAGATTTACTATACAACTAATGGGGAGGAGCCGGATCGGTATTCCACCCGCTATACGGGTCCCATTCAGATCAATCCGGGTCTGACCGTACTGCAGGCGGTAGCTGTGGATGAAAATAACCGGGAGAGCGGTGTGGTCGAGGCAATTTATGATGTAAAAGAAGCCGATCCGATGGTGGATCCTTCTGCAGATCCTGCTGTTCAGGGAGTTGTTCCGGCAGTTCCGGCGGAAAATCCTGCTCCATAATCCGATTTTTGGAAAGATTTTGTTAAATTTTTGTTGAAATATGCATGGATATGCATTATCATAAAAACTAATGATTTGTAATCTGCAGTGTATTAACACGGCAAGATATAGGAGGCTATGTATGTTCAAGATTTTAGAGGCAGAGCAGCTGTCTGCAAACGTCTACAAACAGGTCATTCTCGCTCCGAGAGTGGCAAAGTCTTGCGAGCCGGGTCAGTTCATTATTTTAAGAGTGGACGAGCACGGAGAGCGCATCCCGCTTACCATCTGTGATTATGACAGAGAAGCAGGAACCGTTACCATCGTATTCCAGCCGATCGGTGTATCTACCAACAAACTGGTAGCACTGAAAGCAGGCGATTCCATTGCGGACTTTGTAGGACCGCTGGGACATCCGTCTGATCTGGTTACCGATGACTTTGAGGAAGTTAAGAAGAAAAAAGTTGTTTTCATCGCTGGTGGAGTAGGTACTGCTCCGGTATACCCGCAGGCAAAATGGCTGCATGAGCATGGTATCGAGTGCGATATTATCGTTGGTGCAAGAACCAAGGATATCCTGATCATGGAAGAAGAGATGAGCAAGGTCGGTAACCTGTATCTCTGTACGGATGACGGAAGCTACGGTTTCAAGGGTGTTGGTACCGCTATGCTTGAGAAACTGGTAAGCGAAGGACATCACTATGATCTGTGTGTTGCCATCGGACCGATGATCATGATGAAATTTGCATGTCTTACCACCAAGAAGCTTGGTATCCCGACTGTTGTCAGCATGAACCCGATCATGGTAGACGGAACCGGTATGTGCGGTGCCTGTCGTGTGATGGTTGGAGACGAAGTGAAGTTTGCATGTGTAGACGGACCGGAGTTCGACGGCCACAAGATCGACTTTGATCAGGCTATGAAGAGAGCAGCAATGTACAAGACCGAAGAGGGAAGACGTTTCCTTGCATTCAAAGAGGGAGCAACCCACCACGGCGGCTGCGGAAATTGCGGAGGTGACAAATAATGGCACAGGGACTGACTAGAGTACCGGTTAGAGAGCAGAATCCGAAGGTTCGTGCTACGAACTTCGATGAGGTATGTTACGGTTACAATAAAGAAGAAGCAGTAGAAGAAGGAAAACGCTGTCTCGGATGTAAAAAACCGAAATGTGTAGAAGGATGTCCGGTTTCCATCAATATTCCGGAGTTCATCGCTGCAGTAAAAGAAGAAAAATTTGATGAGGCATTCAAGATCATCAGCAAATCTTCCGCACTTCCGGCAGTTTGTGGACGTGTATGCCCGCAGGAGAGCCAGTGCGAAGGTAAATGTGTCCGCGGACTCAAAGGTGATCCGGTAGCTATCGGTAAACTGGAGCGTTTCGTTGCTGACTGGGCCAGAGAGAATGGTATCAAACCGGAAGCTCCGGCTGAGAAGAATGGTAAGAAAGTTGCAGTGATCGGTTCCGGTCCTTCCGGACTGACCTGTGCAGGAGACCTTGCAAAACTTGGTTATGATGTAACCATTTTCGAGGCATTACATAAAGCAGGCGGCGTACTGGTATATGGTATTCCGGAGTTCCGTCTTCCGAAAGACCGCGTTGTCGGACCGGAAGTTGAGAACGTAAAATCTCTCGGTGTTAAGATTGAGACCGACGTTATCATCGGTAAGACCGTTACCATCGACGAGCTGATCGAGAACGAAGGATTTGACGCAGTCTTCATCGGTTCCGGTGCAGGACTTCCGAAATTCATGGGTATTCCGGGTGAGACCGCCTGTGGCGTTCTTTCTGCAAATGAGTTCCTGACCAGAAACAACCTGATGAAAGCTTTCGATGAGAACTATGACACCCCGATCGTACACGGCAAGAAAGTCGTAGTCGTAGGTGGTGGTAACGTTGCTATGGATGCTGCACGTACGGCACTCCGTCTTGGCGGCGAGACTCACATCGTATACAGAAGAAGTGAGGAAGAGCTTCCGGCTCGTAAAGAGGAAGTTCATCACGCAAAAGAGGAAGGTATCATCTTTGACCTTCTGACCAATCCGGTAGAGATCATCGTTGATGAGAACGACTGGGTAAAAGGCGTAAAATGTATCAAGATGGAACTGGGTGAGCCGGATGCTTCCGGAAGACGTCGTCCGGTAGAGGTTCCGGGATCTGAGTTCGTAATTGATTGCGATACTGTAGTTATGTCCTTGGGAACTTCCCCGAATCCGCTGATCTCCTCCACAACCAAAGGTCTTGAGATCAACAAGAGAAAATGTATCGTTGCTACCGAGGATACTGGCGCTACCTCCAAAGAGGGCGTTTATGCCGGTGGTGATGCAGTTACCGGAGCCGCTACTGTTATCCTGGCAATGGGCGCAGGTAAAGCAGCAGCAAAAGGTATTCATGAGTATCTGAGCCAGAAATAAAATGTATAAAAAAATGAGCGGTCTTAAACAGACTGCTCATTTTTTATATCTATTTTTTTATATTCTCCCGGCTTCAGTTCGGGATCAAGTACAAGTTCTCCCATGGAAATGCGTTTTAATCGGATGACGCAGCAGCCGACAACTTTCAGCATACGGCGGATTTGGCGTTTGCGGCCTTCAGAGATGGTGATGGTGCCGAATACCACCGGATGATCCGGCAGGTTATACTTTAGCTTTTCCTGCATATCCGGATGGAGATGAGGAACAACTTCCGATAGAATGGAAGTGCCGGTAATTGTGATGGCTGCGCCTGTAGTGGGACGGTCGGAACCGATGAGCAGGACGCCTTCAGATAATTTCCGGAGCTTTTCTTCATCCAGGGTTCCCATAGCGGTAAATTCATAGGTTTTGTGCACATGAAAAGCGGGATTGGTCATTTTCTGATTCCAGACGCCGTCATCCGTAATCATAAGAAGCCCTTCGGTTTCACGGTCAAGGCGTCCTACCGGAGAGAGACGGTCATTTTCCAGGGAACGGAAGTAATCCATTACCACTGGAAAACGGTCATCCCTGTGGGCCGTGACACAGCCGAAGGGCTTGTTGAACATATAATAGTGTTTCATAAAATTTAACCTTCCGGGAACAACTCGTTATAATAACGCTCGGACAGTTCTTCGGCATAAGCGTCGTCCAGTTCCGGAAACGCGTGCATCATGCGTTCCCGCATCAGTTCTGTTACCATAAAATATTTCATTTCACTGGTGGTGTTCTCGTCCAGATCCACAGTCAGAGATTCCGGCGTTAAATTTTCTTTGGCCCAGTCGCTGATTTTTTCTTCCAGGGTGGATTCTTTGGAAATGTCATCCAGCATGGACATGGCTTTCTTAAAGGAAAGTCCGGCTACAATCAGGAAAACGAAAAACATAATTTCCATAATGGCCAGAGAAAAGATGCTGAAGGGAAGTTTGATAAATCCGATCAGTGCCAGGGTGATAATCAGAAAACCGCCGCTTCCCACCAGAAGAAATGTCCAGGCAGAAGATTTGGTTTCCGACTGCATATCTTTTGCAGATTTATGCGTACTCATGTGAAATTCCTCCTCTGTATTTCATTCATACATTTTATTATAACCGAAAGCTTTCCGGGATTCAATCCACAAAGCGATCTTGTACTGTTCATACAGCAGCCAGACACTTGCTGTCAGGCTGCGTAAGAACTTGATTCAGGAGTGAGCAGGCTCCTTTTGCGAAGCAAAACTTCTAATGAGCCTGCAAATTGTTGCTGGAACGAGGTACGAGTGAACAGTAACTCTTGCGTAAATTCCTGTATTCGGGTATAATCGTAAGGTAAAGTACGAAAGAATTGATACATATTTTCCAAACAGATGGATTCGAATAAATTAAAGGAGCTTAAAGGTATGAGCAACAGCAGAATTGAACAGATTATCGAGGAAATTGAAGACTATATTGATACCTGTAAAGGACCGCTTTTCTCTTCAGGAGACAAGATTGTCGTAGAGCGTGAGCGGATGGAGGAGCTTTTAAGAGAGCTTCGTCTGAAGACGCCGGAGGAGATCAAGCGTTATCAGAAGATTCTGGCGAATAAAGATGCGATTCTGGCAGATGCACAGCAGAAAGCAGAGGCAATTATTGCACAGGCAAATATTCAGAACCAGGAACTGGTCAACGAGCATGAGATCATGCAGCAGGCGTATGAGCAGGCGAACCAGGTCATTGAGATGGCTACCAACCAGGCACAGGAGATCCTGGACAATGCAACCAGAGACGCCAATGAGATCCGCCGCGGAGCCATTCAGTATACAGACGATATGCTGGCAAATCTGCAGGAGATGGTACAGAACGTGGTGGAGAATTCCAACAGCCGTTACACGGCCATGATGCAGAATTTCCAGGATTTCTATAATACGATTATCAGCAACCGTGAGGAGCTTGCACCGGAGACTCCCGTTAAACAGGGATCGGAAGAAGCAGCAGAAGAACCGGTGTCAGAAGAGCAAGAATCATCCGACCAGTAATCCAGGAACGCGCATTCAGGGGCGTATCATGAAGAACGCTGCTGGTCTGTGCACAGATACTGAAGCCGCCGAAAGAAGCGCAGGCACAGGCATATGCGGTCATCAGTCTGACAGAACCGACGGTCAGTGTGGTGATCTGATGAATGCCGCAGCTGATTTCCAGAAGGGAACTGCTCAGGACAGAGAGTGCGTCCGGGAGCGGCAGCAGCTGCATCATCCGGACCAGGATGGAAAACAGAATAATATAGCCGCCCAGTTTGGTGACTGTGGCGAAGCTGTCCATGATACAGGCATCCAGCATCGGAAATTGCATCCGGTGCAGGGGTGTCTGTTTTTTATTCGTTGTATCAGAAAATGGAAAATGATAAAAAGGACGCGAGCAGATGCCGTACAAAAGGGGCATGGCATAGAAGAAAACACAGAGCGCCCATGGCACTTTCGAATAGCCCAGCTTTTTCAGACAAATGTAATTGATAAAAAAACTGGGACTGATATTGTTACAGAAGCCAAGGAGATAGGTGCCCTCTTCTTTGGAAATATGCTGCTCCCGGACCAGATCCGCAGTGACCTTGGCACCCATGGGAAACCCGCACAGAAAGCCCATAAGAACTGCGTAGCAGCCGTCTTCAGAGATGTGGAAGACTCTGCGAAGAAACGGCGCGTAGAGCCGGTTCAGATACCGGAACAGCCCGGTCTTTACCATCAGGGCTGAAACGATCAGGAAGGGAAGCAGAGAAGGCAGTACGGAAGTGTACCACAGAGTGAGACCCAGAGAACAGCCTTCCGTTGCCTGCACCGGATGGATAAAAAGAAGCAAAAGGAAACAGAGAGGAAGAAAAACGGAAAGTATCTTTTTCAAGGGCACCCCATATAATGAACTAATTCTCTACAATGTATGGGGCGGGTGAAAAAATATGAATCCTTTTCGGAAAGCGGCCTGCCTTGGGGTAATGATTTTACTGCTGTGCTGCGGAATTCAGTTTGAAAGAGAATGGATGGAACATTTACAGAACCGATGGATGGAAGAGGGTGAAACGGAGCAGACGGCGCTGGAACAGTATCAGACCCAGATAGAAACCATCTGGGAAGAGCTTACTTATTTTCCAGTACCGGAATCTTCGGTAAATCAAAAGGCAGTGATCCGGTTTGAAAACACCTGGCAGGTGGAACGAAACTACGGCGGAAAACGAAAACATGATGGGATTGATCTGGTGGCAGATCCTGATAAGAGCGGCTATTTTCCTGTTGTGAGTATGACGGACGGAACCGTAGAGCAGGTGGGCTGGCTGGAAAAGGGCGGCTGGCGGATTGGCATCCGCTCTGCAGGAGGCAATTATTATTACTATGCACATTTTCATTCCTATATCAAAGAATGGAAAAGCGGAGATCCGGTGAAGGCAGGAGATGTGCTGGGATATATGGGTGACACCGGATACGGACCGGAAGGAACCGAGGGACAGTTCCCGGTTCACCTCCATGTAGGAATCTATCTGCCTTCCGAAGAAGACGGCGAGAGGGCGGTCAATCCCTACTGGATGCTACGGTATCTGGAGAACCGGAAGCTTACTTATGCTTATTAAAAAAGTAGACAGGAAATCATGATGCAGGAATCCGGCGGCCGGGGAACCGATTCCATGCAGAGCAGTGAGAGCCCATACAACACCAGGTACTCCAACAGCCCCAATGACATCCAGCAAGTATCAGATCCTGACAGCAGGCCTGGTGCCAGGATCTGACACTATGCGACATCGTTGCTATTGCCATGGAGTCTGGAAGCGGTTCCTTATTTCGCGTGCTTCTTTGCAGCGGGTGAGGCTTTCAGAGAGAAAGATGGCATTCAGAATGTTCCGAGGAAAGACTGTAAAACATCTCTTTCAGTGTGTCATTTTTCTCCTTTTCGGAACAGAATCAGCAGACCGCTTAATCTTTACCTGATTCATGCTGGCAGATCTTCTGGGTTCTGTGGAAACAGAATTCTGGAGGTCGTTGACGTGGCTCCCTAATGCTGGTCTGTAGCGCTGGTCGGCTTCCTTCACCAGTCGGACATGCTCCATATCAATCGTATCGATACAGTTTTTAATATTCTTAAGTGCCTGCAGACTCTCGCGGGCCTCCTTGAGATATTCTGATCCTTTTCCAAGACCCAGTTTGACGAGAAACGTATCTTTTTTATGAGCTACATAGGCACCGGTCTGGCGGATCGCTTCATCAATCTTCTCGCGAAGATCCTGCAATTGTTCTTTGTCGTAGTTCAGAGGTTCTGTCGGATCCCACATCTGATCCATAACTTCCTTGATATGCAATTTGGAAAGTGCGTCACACATCCTGCTCCATTCCCGGGAACTGTGACGGTTGTCTTTGCTGTCCAGAAGTTTTCTGACATGTAATACCAGTCCCTTCTCCTGATGAGTCCCATCTTCCTTATCTTCAAAGATCCAGTTATATTCGCCCATCAATTCCCGCTGTTCACGGAGAGTATCCTGCATCTCTTCTTTGATATATTTAGCTTTCAGTTTTTTCAGGCGTTCTTTGTCTCCTTTGATAAATGTTCCGAGTGAATCGGTAAAGGTCTTCCGAAACAACTTGGTCAGGTATTTCGCATCATCAACAGATGTTTTCAGCCAAGACAGTCGACGGGAAACTTCCTCCAGATTTTCCTGCGTCTCCTGTAATTCCAGACGTTTCCACATGTCAGGATTCACAACCTTTGCACCAGCCTTTTTTGAATAATCCGCTGCTTCAATCTGCACAAGTTTTGCTCTTAATTCCTTTATATTTCTGTAGGTGGTCTTATATTCGGCATCCAGTTCTTCAACCTGTAGTTTCATCTGCTTCAGATTGCGTTCCATATCGACCAAATCTTCTGCATCTGCCTTGGCAGCGAACTTATCTGCACATTTCTGATAGGTGTTCATAAACATATCAGCCGTCTGCTGTGCCTCTTCGAAAGCTCTTTTTGCATCCGGTATATGATGCAGGAGATCTTCTGACTTTTCCTGAACATCCTGTAGATCTAATCGTTTCATCAGGTTGGGATTAGCTAACTTTGCGCCAGGCCTTTTTGAATAATCCTCTGCTTCGATGTCCGCAAGCTTTTTGGTCAGTGCCTGCACTTCTGTTTGTACATTTTCATACCAGGTCTGCCTGTCCAGTGCATTTCTGTGTGTCAGCATGACCTCTTTTGCTATGGAAATCAATTCAGGGACACTCAATGCTCCATCCTTTTCCTTTTTCTTCGGTTCAGCCATTTTGAAATCCTCCTGTCTCCGTGCTTTTTTGCGATATAAT